>CAIYFP010000286.1 GCA_903925515.1 uncultured Verrucomicrobiota bacterium | reverse complement strand
CTCCGCATGTCGATCAGGGTGCTTGTTGACACAGGCCTGCCTTGTGGTGCTCGCTTGTTTCCTTGCCGGGCCGGGCCTCCGCATTCCATGCAAACGCACCCATCCCGCGCCAAACAGAATCGAAACTGAACCCGTCGCCTCCGCCGAGGGTCAAACCAATTCCTGCGGCCCTTCCGGCACGCAGCATGGGGCAGACGATCACAACCAGGCATGGCCGGGCGCCCGCGCGTTCAAGATTATTCCCCGCTGAAATCCCGCGCTGGCCGTGGCGCCTTCCCCGGCCACCGCCTAGATGCCCGCCATGGAAACGGGGATGCAGCGGACGCGGCCAAGACCCGGTGACGCGGTGCCGGACATTGCCGTGGAAACCATGGTGCCATGCGGCATGGCGGTCCTGCCCGCGACATGGACCGTCCCGGACGGCGCAAGGGCGATCGTGGTCTTCGCGCACGGCAGCGGCTCCGGGCGCGCAAGCCCGCGCAACCGGTTCGTCGCCGATGCCCTCGGCGCGGCCGGGATTGCGACCCTGTTGGTGGACATGGTGCTGCCGTCCGAGTCGGCGCACGCTCAAGGCATGGATGCCGTCGAGCTCGGCGAAAGGCTGCTTGGGGCGGTCCGATGGTCGGCAACCCACGCATTGGAATGCGGCTTGCCCACGGGTGTTTTTGGATCCAGCACGGGGGCGGCGGCGGCATTGATCGCGGCGGCACAGCCGGGCTCGCCGATCCGGGCCGTGGTCTCCCGGGGCGGGCGCACGGACCTCGCCATGCCATGGCTTGGGCGGGTACACGCGCCCACGCTCCTGATCGTCGGAGGCGCGGACCCATGGGTGAGGCGAGCCAATCAAGAGGCGATGGCCAGTCTGGCCGGGGACAAGGAGCTCGTGGTGATCCCCGGCGCCGGGCATCTCTTCGAGCAACCCGGCGCCATGGAGCGGGTCGCCGCGCTCGCGGCCTCGTGGTTCCAGCAGCACCTCATGTTCGTTCCGAAGCCTCCGGCCGATGCCTAGCCTAGCCATGCCAGCATCCTTCCATGACCGCGCGGAGGCCGGACGCCGCCTTGCGGAGAAGCTTCAGCGGTACAAGGGCGCGCGCGACGCCGTGGTGGTGGCCTTGCCGAGGGGCGGGGTACCCGTCGCGAGCGAGGTTTCACGCGCGCTTGGGCTGCCCATGGACATCCTCGTCGTGCGCAAGCTGGGCGTGCCGGGCAACGAGGAGCTCGCCATGGGTGCCATCGCCAGTGGCGGCATACGGGTCCTGAACGACCACGCCATCTCGTTGCTCGGGATCGGGCCAGAGACGATCGATGCCGTGACCTTTCGCGAGCGACGCGAGCTGGAGCGACGCGAGAGGGCATTTCGGCAAGGCCGGACACCGTTGGAGGTGCGGGGCAAGACGGTCTTGCTGGTGGACGACGGCGTGGCGACGGGGTCCACGCTGAAGGCCGCCGTCCATGCGCTGCGCCAACGCGGCGCCAAGCGGATCATCGCGGCGGTGCCAACGGTTTCCCAAGAGACGATGGCACGAATGCAGGCGGACGTGGACGAGTGGGTCGCGTTGATCGCCCCGCGGCGCTTCGTCTCGGTTGGCGAATGGTATGCATCGTTTCCCCAGGTTGACGACGAGGAGGT
>CAIYFP010000285.1 GCA_903925515.1 uncultured Verrucomicrobiota bacterium | reverse complement strand
GCCCTTCGCCTATCCCTGGATCCCCAACTCTTCCTGCAACGACCCAAGCCCGTCGCCCTCGACCCCGTCCATCAACGCCCACCCCCAAATCCAGCGTGCCGACGGCTGGAGGCGTCGATTCACCGCGACCGTTGCACGACGCCCCTTGGGTTTGCCCCCGTTGGGTTGCCCGGCCTCATCTTCCCCGGCGGGGTTCGCACGCCATGGAAGGGCGTCGCCGTCGAAGGTCTAGACCGTCTGGAGGCTGGGTTGGCCGGACACGCGCGGCTTCTTGTCCAAGCGGTCGAAGCCCTCCAACTGGATCGTCAGAGCCAGGATGCGCGCCCGGCACGACCCGTGGGACGACGGATCGTGGAAGGGCAGCATGACGGTGGGCAGCAAGTCGTGCGTGGGTTGGACTTCCTCGACCTGGCCACCCTCTCGCTGCAACGCCTTCCCCATGTTTCGCAATGCCAGTTCCACCACGGCGCTCCACGCCGTCCATGCCGGCCGCTCGCTCGCCGGAAAATACCACAGGGGATGCCGCATGGACTTCATCAAGGCCGTCGCCCTACCCGCGAGGGCTTCGTGCTGTCCCAACGCCAAGGCCAACGCCCATTCGCGTCGCAAGGACGCATGAAAGCCCTGCGACCACGCCAAGGCTCGTTCCAGGCTCCGACGGCCTTGGGGATCCACCTCCTTGGCAGAATGAAGGTCCATCTCTTCCTGCCTCAGCAGGGCATCGAAGTTCTGGATGACCCGGGTGACCTTGTCCCTCGGCTGACGCCCGCGCATCAAGCGGGCTGCCAAAGCGGCCAGCTCCGTCTCCAACGCATCCCGCTGTTGTCCCCGAAAAACTCGTGCGCCACCAACCCCAGCGTCTCGTCCAAGCTCCATCGCCCCGCGTCCCTACCCCGTCCGCCGAACCGGATGTAATGACGATGGCTGCTGGCGTCGTCCGGTTCCCCCACGGCCCTGGATGCCGATCGCAGGACCTGCTCGGCATGAAACTCCGCCGACTCCTCGACATCCGAATATCCCAGGAAATAGGCCGGGGCGGCCGCTGATCTTGAACCCATCGCCCCGCCTGAAAGCCCGCGTGACTTCGTCTCCATCTCCTCGTACACGCTGCGAAACGTGTCGTGGATCACCGGGTCCGCCGTGCTGTACCCCGCAAACACTAGGGTGCGTGTCCGGAGCAATGTCCGCAGCAGGTCCGCCGTCCAATGGTCGGCACGCCAGTTTTGGATTTCGCGATACGTGTACACCACCTGCGGCAGGTAGGCCTTGAGCTGCTCCCAAACCGGGTTTCCGCCCTTGGCACCAGCCAGCGCCCGGGCATGTCCCGCACAACCGTGAATCTTGAGCAAGGTCGCCGTCCGATACGCCTTGCCCCGCCGGTAAAAGGCCACCGGGCTCGAAATCACGTCGTAATAGGGGATCTGCAAGGACAACGACGCCCCCAGGGCCTTGCCCTCCTTCTTCGGGTCCTTGTGGGCTTCCGTATCGGCCTCCAGCCCGGACAACCTCAAGGCCCCCTCCAGCAGCATGTCGAAGTTCGTCGTGATCAACGTCGGGCAGAAGCCCTCCCGCGCGAGCCGTGCCAGGACGTGATGCCGGGGCAGCAATCGACGGTCGTACATCTTCGAGACCTTCTCGGGCTTCGCCAGCGACTCAGTGTGCTCAATCCCCTCCTCCGTCCCGTGGCAAACCCCAGCCAAAACCTGGTCGTCGAAGAATCCAAAGGTCGCCATCAACACCAGCTTGCCCAAGGCACGGACGTCCGACGCATGGGTTGAACTACATACGGCCGGATCGCGGGCCCAATCCATCACCCAATGCGGGATGTCCGATGGCTTCCTGTCCGGGCTGGTGTTCCGGGGAATCTTCCGCGCGTTCGCCAGCAGCTTGTCCTCGGTGTCGCGCAAAAGCGTGGCCCAATCCTGGCCGCCCCCCGGTTCTTGGGCAGCCTGCACAAGCAAGGTCCCAAACGCATCGCAAAGCCGGTCGTTGATCTCGTAATACTTCGGCGCCATCCACTCGATCTCACCCGGCACATGGCAAGAGTGAGGGGAACCCTTCAGCAAGCCAGGTTCCCGCTTGGAATGCCGCATGAAGGTTCGCTGAAAACGCCCCCATGTTTCCTTTCCAGGCGTTGAGGGTGCCTTGATCCGATCCACGACATGGCACAACGCCTCCAGTCGAATCCAAAGCCGCCACAGGATCTCCTTGGAACTCATCTTCTCGCTGTCGATGGAGAAGCCCGCCCCCACGAAGAACACCACCTCCCCTTGCCGAATGCGCCCGGCCAAGGCTTGCAGGACGGATGGTTGCTGGGAACTCATCGGCGCTTTTGTTGCCGGCGTTGGGAACCCTTGGATGACGTTGGAACCTTGCGGTCCTCCACGTCATCCCCGGACTGCCTGCCGACCGACACCTCCGCGAGGGCCTTCCGCTCACGGTCGAACTTCGCAACAAACCATGCCTTCCATAGAGAATGCCCCGGGGCCTCCTCTTGACGGGCCAAGGCGGCCTCCAAGGCCTTGGCCTCATCGGGGGAAAACACCGTGCCCGGCAATCGCTCCGGCGAGTCCATGAGCCGCAACCATTGGGCTTCCTCACGACTGAGCCTCACCAGCGCTCGGGCCAGGCCGTCGGGGGTCCATGGCACGCCCAGGTCCTTCAACAGAATTGGATCGGGAGGCCTCGGGGGTCTCAAGCTCAGCTTCTCTGGCGTGTGCGCCCGATTCCTCAGCCATTCCCGCACAGCCCCCTCATGAAAATTGTCCCTCGTCAGTTGAGACTTCGCCTCCTTCTGATGCTCGGCGTCGAGGCCGGAACCAGCCAACTCGACCACGATGGGGGACGCACCGTCCTGGGAGTCCTTGCTTGAGGCCAAGGCATCGAGCCAGGCATGGGGCAAGGACTTGAGGGGTTCGTTTCCAGTCAGGTCCACCTCGACCAAGCGCGTCCAGTTCGCCACCGCCTCGGGCAAGGTCTCGAGGCTGTTTCCCCTCAGGTACAGCCTCTCCAAATCCGTCCAGTCGCCCGCCTCGTCGGCGATCGATCCCAGCTGATTGAAGTTCAGCCCGAGCCAACGGAGCTTGCGGAATCCACCCGTGCCCCGGGGAAGCCTCGTCAATTGGTTGCTCGTCAGGTCGAG
>CAIYFP010000284.1 GCA_903925515.1 uncultured Verrucomicrobiota bacterium | reverse complement strand
TCGGGCGGGAGGTTGGCGACGGGGGTCCATGGGGCATCCCATGAATTGCGCGACTGGAGGGAATGGGAGCGGCCGGGCTGCGCGGTGAAGCCCAGCACAAGGCCGCCGGGCGTGACGACGATGTCGAGGGCGAGGACGGACGCGGCGTCGCGGGGGTTCGTGCCGGCCCGGTATTCGTCGAGGTTCGACCGCCCGTCGCCGTCGGGGTCCAGCAGGGCGTCCGAGGGCGCTTGTGGGTCCAACCCGTTGGCCTGTTCCCAGTCGTCGTCGATGCCGTCGTCGTCGAGGTCGGCGTCGGGGACGTTGGCCATGCCGGGCGTGGGGCGAACCATCCATGCGAGGGTGGGGCCGCCGTCCGGGAAACGGCCGCTCGCGATCCCCGGGTCGGCGGGGAGGACGGTGACGGCATCGACGAGGTTGGTCGTCGGGCGGTAGAGCCGGAGGGATTCGCCCTCTGCCGAAAGGGCGAAGGGGAGGTGCAACGGGCCGGCGTCGAGGTTGCTGTCGGCGACGAGCACGAGCCATGAGGCGGGCCCGACGAAGGAGAGCGGCGGCAGGACGAAGCGGTTTGCTCCGGCGAGGCTGGGGTCGTCCGTGAGACGCCAGCCCGAGACGTCCACGGGCGCGGCCTCCGGGTTGTGAAGCTCGACGAAGTCGGCGACGCCGGAGCCGGACGCGAGCCATTCGTTGATGCGGAGGGTGTCGCCGGGCCCGGTGACGCTGGCGGCGGCGTTCGTGCGGCCGGGCGTGGGTTGATCGAGCAGGCGCCATGTCCCGGATGCCTCGACGCCCACGGACCTGCCCGGCAGTTGGGGGCCGAACACGACGCGATGGCGGACGACTTCGTCCGGCCCGGCCAGCTCGAGGACGCCGCCGTCGTCTGGCAGGTCGAAGCCGGTGTTGACGACGGGCGCGGCGACGGCCGAGGGCGGCAGGGTGGCGTCGGCACGGATCCGGAAACGGCCCCCGGGCGAGAGGGTGATGCCGTCGGGGATGGTCCAGCGCGGGGAGTCGGGCGAGCGGATGCGAAGGCTCCAGCCGCCGAGCTGGGCGAAGTTCGTGCCCGTGTTGGCAAGCTCGACCCAGTCGCGGCCGATGTCGGGCGAGGCGTTGCTGGCGAGGGAGCGTGCATAGAGCTCCGAGAGCTGCGGACCGGGGGGCGGGTTGAGGAGGTTGGGGGCGCCGGGGGTGCCGCCCACGGGCAGGGCGACGGCATTGGTGGCACCGTCCGGCAGGCGACCGTAGGCGACGCCCTCGATGGCACTGGAAGAACGCGCCTCGGACACGACACGGCCGTCGGGGGCATGAAGGCGAAGCATCATGCTGGACGCGGGAAGCTTGAAGGGAAGCTCGCCCGGTTCGGAGCCGCCGTTGGCCCTGAACACGGCGAAGCCCCGGGGTGGGATCACGGTGGGGAAGCGAACGACATGGACCTCGTTGGAAAGGGCGATCCCGAAGCCATGGAGGGACACGGGCAAGGCGGGGTCGGAGTTGAACAGCTCGACGAAGTCATCGTCGCCCGGTGCAGGGTTGGGCAGCCATTCGTTGAGGCCAACCCGAACCGGGCTTGCGGTCGCGGCGGGGACGTTGTCGGCGCCGGGCGACGGTTCCATGGGCACGGGGACGGCGATGCCGGGGACGATGCCGCAGGACCATTCCGCGGCTTGGGGGCCATGGGCGAAGGTGGAGACGGTCGTGCCCGAGGCGTTGGCGAGCACGAGGATGCCGCCGGAGGCGTCGAGGCGGAAGGCGGCCGACACGTCGCCGGGAGCGGCCTCGCCGAACCATGCGACGAATCGTTGGCCGGGCATGAGAACGGTGCCCGGGGGGAGCGAGAGGCGGTTGGTGCGATCGGCCCGCCGGAGCGTCCAGCCCGAGAGGTCGATGGAGGCGGGCGACAGGTTGCGAAGCTCGGCGAAGTCGGGCGCATGACCGCCCCGCAGGACACGTCCTTGATTGCCGGCGAAGACCTCGTCGATGCGAATGGCGGGGGAGGAAGGCGGGGCGTCGTTGGCCGTTCCCGGGGTTCCGCCCGCCACAATGCTGTCGCGCCATGCGGCGGGGTCGGAGGGGTCGCGGGTGAAGTCCGAGCGTTCGAGGGATTTGCCTGCACCGGCGGCTCCGGCGGGCCAGCCGGAGTCGGGGCGGAATCGGACACGGTCCACGGGGATGCCGCGGGCGTCGCGAAGGACGAGCCATTCGCCGGCGTTGTCGAGTGCGCCGCCGAAGGAAGCGGCGACGGGGACGCCGGGGTAACGGGATGCGAAGGCGGCGGGGCGGTTGTTGGAGGCGAGGACCCACGTGGCGCGCGCGGGGATGATTGTTCCGTTCGGAAAGCGCAGGTCGATGCCGTCGAAGGAGAACCCGGAGACATCGATGGGCCGCGGGGAGAGGTTGCGAAGCTCGACGAACTCATATTCGGCGCCGCCGGGAGGTTGATACATGACCTCGGCGATGCGGAGGGGCGGGAAGGGGTCGCCCGTGGAGAACACGGCGTCGGCGAGGGCGGACCAGTTGGTGCCGGCGAGGGAGCGGGCGCGGAAGACGAGGGGGGAGTCGATGACGGGCGGGCGGGCGGGGTCGTAGGGGGAGGCGTTGGCAGAGACCCGGCCGGAGAAGGGCACGCGTGGGTCGGAGCCGTCGGTGGTGTACCAGACGGGCCCGGAGAGGTTGGTGAGGGTGAGGACGAAGCCGACGGGGACGCGGCCGCCGTGCTGGCGGAGGACGGGGGCGTTGGAGGAGGCGAAGAGGCCTTGGCCGACGAGGTGGGACTGGAGGGGAGCGGGGCGGCTTCGGGTCCAGTTGTTGGTGATGCCGAGGTCGAGGCCGGTGATGAGGGCGCCGAGTCCGACGGTGGTGTCGGCGAAGTGCCGGTTGACGTTGGTGGGGGAGAGGGCGCCGCCGTGGAAGAGGTGGCGGTGGACGCGGTCCGCGAAGAGAAGGCGGAACTCGGGATGCTGGCGGAGGCGGGAGTAGAAGTTGCCGATGTCGGACCCGGGGATCTCGGAGAAGGTGTTGCCGGAGACGGAGCGACCGCCCCAGCCCATGGACCACTCGGCATCCCAGATGTAGTAGCGCCATGGGGCGCCGGGGCGGCGTTCGCGGGCGGCGCGCCAGTTGTTGCCGGGCCAGTCGCCGGTGTAGCCGTAGGCGTTGACGAGGAGGTAATCGACGAAGTTGGTGACATCGAGTCGGCGGCACATGGCTTGATACCATGCGTCCGAGGTGGCCGTGCCCGCCGCCATCTCGGAGCGCAGCTTGTCCCAGTCCGTGCGGTCGCCATCGACGATGCCGCCCTGGGACATGACGTCCCATGCGTTGCTGCCGCCGTGGTGAAGGGCGAGGAAGTCGGACTCGATGCGCTCGACGGGGTTGTAATAGCCGGAGGATCGACCGTTGAGGAAAAGGCTGACGAAGGTTCCGCGGGAGGAGACCTGGCCGCAGTCGGCGAGGAGGCGGCGCATGATCTCGTCGCGGACGAAGGGGTTGAGGTCGTTGGAGCCGGCGCGGAAGACGATGGCATCGAAGTCCTCGACGCCGGAGGCGGGGATGAAGGGTTGTCGGAGGCGGCCCTCGCCGTAGTCGCCGCGGAAGTAGAGTCGCCATGAGAACTTGCTGGTGGGCAGCAGGCGCGGGCGGAACCAGTCGCTGGCGTGGAGGCGGAGGCCGGCGTCCACCTGGAACTCGCCGTTGCTGGCCGGGGTGAGGAACTCGAAGGAGGCGGGCCGTTCCCATTCGATGCCGCGCTTGAGGGGGTTGTAGTAGTCCGTGGCGAGGCGCCGGACCCATTGGCCGGAGGCATCGCGGGTGCCGCCCTGCATGCCGACGATGCCGGTGGGTCCGGTGAGGTTGTTGGTGGCGGTGACGAGGGAGACGGCGGGAAGGCCGCGTTGGGCGGAGGAAAGCCCGACGAGGTAGGTGTGGGTGGCGACGGGGGACGGGAGGAGACCATCCTTGACGGCGGTGGCGCGGACGACGGAGGTGCGGGTGATGGCGATGGGGGCGGAGTACGCGGTGGCGTTGGTGGCGTTGGGTTCGGAGCCGTTGAGCGTGTAAAGGAGGGTTGCGCCGGGGGTCTTGCTGGAGAGCTGCAGCTCGAACCCGCCCGAGAAGTAACCGCGCTCGACGCTGAAGCGGACGTCGGCGCAGGCGGCGACGAGCACCTTGCCGGAGTTGGTGGCGCCGGGGGAGGGAGGCTGGACGAAGGCCCACTCGCCGGGGGCGGTCCGGGCCCATGCGACGTCGTTGCGCTGGGCGGGGTAGGGCGCGGGAAGGCCGCCGAAGGCGCGGCGCGGGGACTCGGCGTTGAACAGGCCCACGAACTCCCCTTCGCGAGCAAGGCGGAAGCTCGCGTGGAGTCGGCCCTTGGCGGGGTCGCGGCGGTCCTTGCCGCTGGCGAAGACGACGAGGTATTGGCCGGCGCCGAGGGACATGGAGGGGAACACCCATGCGCCGTCGGCGTCGGGCGAGTCCGAGAGGGCGAGGTTGGCGAGGTTGACGGCGGCGGGGCCGGGGTTGAACAGCTCGATCCATGGCTGTTCCTCGCCGTCCTCGTCCTTGATGCCGGTGGCGTTGGCGGCGACGACCTCGTTGATGCGCACGGATGGGTCCGGGCGTTCGGGATCCACGAAGACGCTCCATGAGGCGCCCTGGAAGGCGAGGGGACGCGAGCCGACGTCGGTGATGGCGGCTTGGGCGGCGAAGGCGATGGACGCGGGGCCGTGGGGCTGGGCAGGGAAGGTGAAGAGGTAAGGACCGTCGGCGATGCCGGACACGGCCGAGGCGGGCCGGCCGTTGACGAGGAGGTCGGAGGCGTCCACGCCTTGGACGGGTTTGGAGAAGCGGACGAGCACGCTTGAGAATTGCCGGACGAAGCCCGCGGGCGGGAGACGTTCGGCGAGGACCGGGGGCTCGGGGTCAAGGAACAGGTAGGCCCATGAGGCGCCGGGCGCGCCTGCCGCGAAGGGGTTTGGGGTGACGGCGGTGTCGGCGATGCCGTGGTTGGGGTTCCAGCGGGCCTCGACGGGGCCGTAGGGCTGGCGTGTGAAGTCGAACTCGTACGTGGCTGGGTTGAGCATGCGGACGGCGGTGGCGGACTGGCCGTTGAGGAGCAGGTCGCCCGCGTCCACGCCCGTGACTTGCTCGGAGAACGTGACGGTGAGGGTGGAGAGGTTGGTGGAGTCGCCGGGAGGCGGCCGGACGGAGGCGATGACGGGGGGTTGGGCCTCGTTCGCCGCTGCGGACAACTCGGCGTCGAGGAAGAAGTCGATCCCGGCGATGATGTCGTTGAAGCCATGGAGGGCGAGGGTGTTCTCGCCGGCGACGAGGGCGCCTTGGACGGGGACGTTGTAGCTGTTGTAGCGGATGGGCTCGGCTACCGAGGTGGTGGCATGATCTGGCGCGGCATGGTCGTTGAAGGGGCGATCACCGGGAGCGCAGTTGTACCGGGCGACCTCGCGTCCGTTGAGGTACGCGACGAAGCCGTCGTCGGAGGCGACGCGGAGCGTGATGCGGGCATAGGCGGAGGGAGTGGGGAGTTGGAAGGAGGTGCGGAGGTAGAGTGTGGAGAACCGGTTCCGCATGTCGGAGAGGACGGTGCCCGTGGCGACGCCGTCACCATAGGAGAAGGGCGCATTGGCGTGGGGCCATGCGGAGTCGTTGAATCCGGGCTGGCGCCATGCGGGGCGCGTGGCGGCGGGTTCCGCGGTGCCGCGGAAGAGGCGCCATGAGGAGTTGGTGGCTACGAGGATCTCGGCGTGCGCTTGCCATGTCATGCCGAGCAGGCAAGCGATGGACAGCCATGCGTGGATCCATGGGGCGGGGCGCAAGGCGGGGAGGCTCTGCATGGGGGCAGGAAAGGGGGCGTGAGGTCGCTCATGGGCTGGCCACGGCCGAGCCCTGGGGGCGGGGCCTTGTCCGCCGGGAAAGCAAGGCCATGACGGGACGGTTCAGTTGGGCGGGACGTGCTGGGCTAGGGCGCGGGCTTCCTCCGGGCCGGGGACGCGGGCTTTGGCTTGGTCTTGCCCTTGGCCGGCGCGGGTTGGCCATGGGGGGATGCCGGAGTCTTGGCGAGGGAGCGAAGGTTCTCGATGGCGCCGAGGATTTGGGAGCGGTCGGCGACGCGGTTGCGTTCGACGGAGCGGACTTGCTC
>CAIYFP010000283.1 GCA_903925515.1 uncultured Verrucomicrobiota bacterium | reverse complement strand
TGGACACGAAAATCCCTCGCGGCGAAACACCAGCCATTGGTGAGACACGACACTAGGCTCCGGCAGCCGCATGCCACATGGACGGCTCCGACTCCGGGGTCTGTCTCCACACCCAAATATTGAATGTCTGGATGTGACCCCATTGAGCCCCATTCCTGTGGCCGGGGTCATCGTTGGCCTAGGTTTCTGACTCGCCAAAACCTCTTGAGGCTGGAGCTCGACAGTGCAACCGGGATTCGGACCACCTTGTCCATGCCATCGGCTGGGATCCTAAGCTCCTCTCTCCAGTCGAGAAGCGCATCGGAAGCCTCCAGGCCCAGCACGGATCCGGAAGGACCCCTGACTTGCAACTCGAGCGATCCAGGGGTGCCGGTCGCGGATAAGCCCAGCAGCGGCGGATCGGATCGATTGGGAAGGGCAAGCAGCACGACATCAAATCGGCCGTTCACCACGCCGATGCCGTCGCTGACGGTGAACGTCACGGCATTTGAGCCCGCGGCATGCGACAGGGGAGGATTCCATGCGACCCGTCCTGCCGCGTCGATTGTCATGCCGAGGGGGCCCTGAACCAGGGTGTATGTCAATGTCTGGAGCGGGACGTCTGCATCGGTCGCCTGAATGGCAAGGGACAGGAATTCGCCTCGCGCAAGGTACTGCGACGGTATCGCCGCGACGATGGGATCCGAGTTGCGTGCGCCAAGGATGGCCGTCATGCGCTTGCGCGTGGTGACCGTGCCGTCCGTCACCCTCACAATCACGGCGGTGGTGCCTCCGACTTGTCCCGAGGTTGGCTGCCATCTCAGCAACCCTTCGGCGGTGACGGTCAATCCGCCAGGACCGCTTTCGAGCGTGTAGGCCAGCGGTCGAGCCGAGAGGTTTGCATCGCCTGTGGCAAGATTGACGGTCACCGACGCCCCAAGCCTTGCGTGGATGTCAGGCATGTCCAGGAATGCAGGAAGGTAAATCAGCGAATGATAATTGGTGCCTTTGCCAACATTCGGGCTTGAAGTGTCCGTGGCCACCACCTGCACGCGGTTGGTCCCGAGGAACACGGGGACCGTTGCCGACCAATTCACGGCCTGCCCATTCAGGCCGGGCCCCGAGAATACGTTCACGCCGTTCACCGTCACCGATGCAATGCCGCTGTCCCCGCGGCCTGCATCCGTGGCCATGCCCCGCATGATCGTCGGCGAGCCGCTCACGAAGGCCCCGTCTGCCGGGGATTCGACCACGGCAAGTGGGGCGTTGGTGACATAGGTAATCGACCATGGTGAATTGTTCTCGGCTGAACGGATAATGGCCTCGTACAAGGTGGGTTCGGCTGGGTTGGAACGGTATCGGTCCAAAACCCATGGTCCATACTGGTTGTCGAGGAGGCTGGACAAGCTAAACAACGCGCAAATCGGATCATTGGGGTTCATGATCGCGTAGGCGAAGAAACCCACCACGGCGCCGTGGGCGTTCCAAGGCAGCAAGAAGTCGGAGCTTAGCTTGAAGGCTTCGCTAGACCGTGTTGGCACGGTCTCGTTCCCTAAATCCGATGCATAAAATGCCCATGACCACCGTGCATCCCGTGAGAAATGAACGTTGTCATTCCAAACCGGGTCGTAAACCGAGGGCACGGCGTTGGCCGCCGGATCCAGCGCGACGATGCTGTTGACCTTTCCGGGGTACCGTTCGGCGATCTCGGCG
>CAIYFP010000282.1 GCA_903925515.1 uncultured Verrucomicrobiota bacterium | reverse complement strand
GCTTGCTTGATCTTCTTTCGCAAGAGCTTCGTCCTTCGCTCGTTACGGGCCGCGAGCTGGCCCGCGCCTCGCTCACTCCTCGTCTTGCGAAAGAATCTGCGGCGCAATCACTTCCCTCCCAACTGAATCGTTCCGGCTTAGCACCGGGGTCCGGGTGCCGTGATCCAGCCGATTCGCAGGGGATTGCGCGAACCGGTTGGCGGACCTTGCCAGACCCTCGTCCCCGTGGCGGAGGTCGCGGGAGGTTCGGGGCCCGAGGTGTCAGGAATTGCGGCCTGGGCAAGGCGGCACGAAGGGGAGGGGGACGATTTCCGCCGCCGCGTCGCCCGAGGCTGTGCGGGCGACGAGCCGGGTGCCCGGGGCGTTGGACTCGCGCCGGACGTAGCCGAGGGCAATGACGGCGTTGGCGCGGTGGGAGCGTGCGACGCTGGTAAGGTAGCCCACGTCCTTTCCGTCCTTGAGGAGGCGGTCACCCTTGGCGGGGATTGGGGTGTTGGGCTGGAGGCGCAACCCTCGGAGCGACTTGGCTACCTGTCCGTAGGAACGAATCCGGGCGATGACCTCCTGCCCGATGTAGCAGCCCTTGGAGTAGCTGATGGCGCGGGACTCGATGCCGGCCTCCGGGGCGAGGTTGGAGTCGTCGATGTCGGCGCCGAAGCGCGGGATGCCAGCCTCGATCCTCGCGAGGTCGAACGAGGACCAGCCGGCGAGGCGGCCCCCCTTGCCGCGGGCGGCGGCAACGAGCTTGTCGAGGAGCATGGCCTGGGCGGCGACGGGCGCGAACACGTCGAATCCATCCGAGCCCAGCCGGGGGTTGCGGACGAGGTACACGTCGCCCATGACGGGGTCGGGGGCGTGGGTGACTTGCAGCGGCTGGGCCGGGAGGGCGGGGACGAGCGCGAGGCTGGCAAGCGCGGCGCGGGAGTCGGGACCCTGGACGGACAGGAGGCCGTAGTGCGGGGCGACGTCGATGCAGTGGACGTCGTCGGCGACGATGTAGTGCTGGAGACGTTCAAGGAGGAGGGGCGTGAGGCCGGGCTCGACGTCCACGAGGAGCTCGTCCGTGAGCGCATAGACGAAGGCATCGGCCTGGGCCTTGCCTTTGCTGGTAACGAAGGCGGCGTAGCATCCGTGGAAGGGGGGGAGGCCTTGGACGTCGTTCGTGACCTGCCCGTGCAGGAGCCGGGCGCGGTCGGCCCCGGTGAGGCAGAAGCGTCCGCGAAAGCCGAGGTCCACGACGGCAGCCGCGGACGAGAGGGCCGCGTGCTCGGCGGCCGTGTCCCCGTAGTGAAGGACAACCTCCTCGCCCGCCACCTCGCCGAATGTCGCGCCCAGCGCCTCGTGAACCTCGTGCAAACCCAGAGTCATGGTCTTCGCGTGGACGAAGTCCTGCGGCGTGTGGGCGGAGGTTGCAAGGCCGAAACGTGGGCGTTCAGCCGCGTCTTGCCATGGCGGGCGCGGGTTCTTCAGCATGGGCCATGGCGGCGAGCGACCTTCTGAACGGGCTGGATGGCGAGTTCTACCTTGATGCGGACGCGTTCTTCGGGGCGAACCGCCGGGTGGCGCTGACGTACGACGACGTGACGCTGGCGACGCTGCATTCGGCGGTGCTCCCGCGGGAGACGCAGGTGGACGTGCGCCTTGCGGAGGGGCTTGAGCTGCACGTGCCGTTGGTTTCCGCCGACATGGACACGGTGACGGAGTCCGGGATGGCCATTGCGATGGCGCTGAACGGGGGCCTCGGGCTGATCCATTACAACATGCCCGAGCGCGACCAGCTCCGGGAGGTTTCGCGGGTAAAAAACCACGTGCATGGGCTGATCCAGGACCCGATCAAGGTGGGGCCGGACCAGTGGATCGGGGATGTCCTGAGGATGGTGGAGGAGCGGCGGTTCTCGTTTGCGACGTTCCCGGTGGTGGACGGGGACGACCGGTTGATCGGGTTGTTGCCCGGTCATGTGGTCAAGCCGCGCTACGCCAAGAGGAAGGTGGCGGAGGCCCTCACGCCGCGGGCGCAGGTCCGGACGGTGGACGTGTCGGAGTTGCAACCGGACCCGATCGGGAGGGCGGACCGGTTCTTCACGGACAACCCGGGCATCCACAAGCTGCTGGTGGTGGACGGGGCGGACCGGCTGAAGGGGTTGTTCACGCTGAGCGACATCGAACGGATCACGATGGAACGGGGCGCGCAGGTGAAGCCGGCGCGCGACGGGAAGTTTCGGTTGCTGTGCGGCGCGGCGATCTCGACGCCGCGGTTGCCGGGCGGGGCGCTGGACCGGGACCGGATCGCGCAGCATGTGGGTGGGTTGGTCGAGCGTGGGACCGACGTGGTGGCGGTCTCGACGGCCCACGGGCATAGCGAGGGCGTCGGGGAGGCGGTGAGGTTGGTCCGGGGCCTCTTCCCGGGCCTGCCGATCATCGCGGGCAACGTGACGAGCGGCGCGGGGGTGGAGTTCCTTGCTGCGGCGGGCGCGAACGTGGTGAAGGTGGGCCAAGGCCCGGGGTCGATTTGCACGACGCGCGTGGTGGCGGGCGTGGGGGTTCCTCAGTTGACCGCGTTGTACGTGGCAACGCGGGCGGCGCGGGCGGCCGGGGTGACGGTCCTTGCAGACGGCGGGATCGCGAAGTCCGGGGACATCGTGAAGGCATTGACCATGGCGGACGCGGTGGTGTGCGGGGGGTTGTTTGCGGGATGCGCAGAGGCGCCGGGCCAGATCATGGAGATCAACGGGAAGCTCTATAAGCAGTATCGGGGCATGGGCAGCCATGCCGCGATGAAGGCGGGCTCGGCGGCGCGGTATGGCCATGCGCCCGACACGACGCGAAAGGCTGCGGCGGAGGGCGTGGAGGCCCTGAAGGAGGTGTCGGGGTCGTTGGACTCGGTGATGGGCCAGTTGGTGGGGGGGATTCAGTCCGGGTTGGGGTATCTTGGGGCGCACGACCTTGCGGAGCACCGGAGACGGGCGCGGTTCATCCGGGTGAGCGCGGCGGGGCAGAGGGAGGCGGCGCCGCACGACGTGATCGAGGTGAAGGCGGGGCGATAGGGGCTGGGGTGGGCTGGGGTGGGCGGGGGTGTTTTATTGGGGGTGGCTTGGGGAGGGCTACAACATCTTGTGGTGTTGTGAATAACTCACCACCACGGATGGTGGGTTTGGTCTTGCGGGCGGGCGGGCGGCTTCATCCAATGGGATCGCCATGTATCTGAAGAACCTCACGATGCTCGGGTTCAAGTCGTTCGCGGACCGGACCTCGGTGAACTTCCAGCCCGGGATGACGGCGATTGTTGGGCCGAACGGGTGCGGCAAAAGCAACGTGTCGGATGCCATCCGGTGGGTGTTGGGCGAGCAATCCGCGAAGGCGTTGCGCGGCGGGGAAATGGCGGACGTGATCTTCAACGGGACGGACGGGCGGAAGCAGCTGGGGATGGCGGAGGTGAGCCTGACGTTGGGGGAGGTGGACGCGGAGGAAATCCGGGCGCTGGGGGTGCCGGTGGACTTCAACGAGGTGACGATCACGCGGCGGGTCTTCCGGGACGGGGGATCGGAGTACTTCCTGAACAAGACGTCGTGCCGCCTGCGTGACATCCAGGCGTTGTTCGCGGGGACGGGGATGGGGAAGGCGAGCTACTCGATCATGGCGCAGGGCAACATCACGCAGGTGTTGTCGAGCAAGCCGGACGACCGGCGGCTGGTGTTCGAGGAGGCGGCGGGGATCACGAGGTTCAAGCAGCAGAAGCGTGAGGCGCTGAGGAAGCTGGAATCGACGGAGCAGAACCTGCTGCGGGTGCAGGACCTGATCCGGGAGGTGAAGCGGCAGATTGGCTCGTTGCAACGGCAGGCGGGGAAGGCGCGCCGGTACAAGGCGATCCAGGTGGAGCTCCAGCACCTGGAGACCCAGCTTGCGCGGCACCAGTACGATGGGTTGCAACAGGACATCCGGGAACGCGAGGAACTGGCGGCGAAGCTGAAGCTGGAGATGGAGCTCTGCCAGGAGGGCGTGCTGCGGTCCGAGGACGAGATCCTGCGGCTCCGGGAGCAATGGGGGGGTGTGGAGGAGGAGATTTCGTCGTTGCAGAAGCAGGGGCTCGAGCTGAAGGGCGAGACGGACCGCCACGAGGGCCGAATCGGGTTCAACCATGAGCGGTTGTCGGAGCTGGGGCAGCAGAAGCAGCGGGCGGAGGCGGACCTTGCGCAGGCCCGGGAACGATTGTCCGTGACGCAGTCGGAGCTCGAGATGGTCCGGGAGAGGCTTGCCGCGACGGAGCAGCAGGTGGTCGAGCTTCGGAAGACGGCGGAGGAACGACGCGGGGTGCTGGCGTCGGTGGAGCGGCGGGTGTCGGAGCGGCAGGAGCAGTTGCGGTCCGCGCAGTCGCAGGCGTTTGCGACGGCGCAACAGTTGGCGAGGGGGCGGAACGAGATCAACGCGTTGGACCTTCAGAAGCAGGGAAACCTCGTGCGCATCGAGAAGCTCCAGTCGGAGCGCGTGCAACTCGAGGAGGAGCAGGCGCGGCTTGAGGCGCGGCTTGCGGAGTTCACGGCCGACTTCGAGGCCCGGCAGCGAAACGTGCTGGCGTGCCGCGGCACGATGGAGGAGCGGCAGGCGCGGCTGCGGGCGTTGCAGGGGGAGATCCATGCGGCGGGCCATGAGCTGGACGGGCTGTTGAGGCAGCAAGCCGAGAAGCGCTCCCGACTCAACGTGCTTGAGCAGCTCGCCACCCAGCACGAGGGCTTTGGGGAGGGCGCGTTGGCGGTGCTCCGGCAGCAGGCCGACGTGATGGGATCCCTTGCGGACCGCATCCGGGTTCCATCGGAGCACGTGGCGGCGGTGGAGGCGGTGCTGGGGCACCAGTTGCAGGTGATCCTCACGGAGCAGCCGGCGGTGGCGGAGCGGATCCTTGGGGAGCTGCGGGCCGGCAAGAAGGGCCGTGCGAGCATTGTCGCGCTGGGGATGGGGATGGGTGAGACGGCCGGGGTCGCGGCCGATGATGCCGTGACGGATCCGCCGGCGGAGGGTGCGTTGGCCGTGTTGTCGGTGATCACGTCGGACGAGGCGGTTCGGCCGTTGCTTCGGGCATGGCTAGGACGGACGTGGATTGTCGCGGACCTTGCGGCGGCGACGGCCGGGCACCGGGCGTGCGGGGGGCTACTGGACTTCGTGACGGCGTCGGGGGACTTGCTGACGCGGCACGGGGTTTACACGGGCGGGGCGGCGGGCGCCTCGGGGAAGGCGGCTGCGAGCATCCTTGGCCGGAAGAACCAGATTGCGGAGCTGCAAGCGGAGCTGGCCGGGTTGCAGGGGCAGGTGGAGGAGGCCGGGAGGAGGAAGGGGGCGTTGCAGGGGGAGCAGACGTCGTTGCAAGCCGGGCTGGAGCAGGCACGCGTGGAGCTGCGCCAGCACGAGGTGGCCGTGGCGACGCGGCAGGGGGAGTTCAACGCGCTCCAGACGTCGCGGCGGTCGCTGAAGGTGAAGCACGAGGCGACGGTGCGGGACCACGAGCACCTTGTGGCGCACGAGGGCGAGGGGAACGAGAAGCGGGAGCGGCTGCTGGCGGTGGTGCGCGAGGCGGAGGAGGCGGAGCGCGCGGCGGCGGCGCGCGTCGCGGAGGCGTCGTCTGGGCTTGAGGAGCTGCGCCAGTCACGGGACGCGGCGACGGCGGCGTTGGGCGACGCGAAGGTGGCGCTGGCCACGGAGGAGCAGTTGCTGGCGTCGCATGGGCGGCAGCGAGGGCCCTTGGAGCAGCGCCAGCGCGAGCTGGGCCAGCTTGCGTCGAGGCTGGAGGGCGAGCTGGGCGGCTTCGACGGTCGCCGTGCGCAGTTCGAGGTTGAGATCGAGGATGCGCGGCGCGAGGTGGAGCGGCTTCGGCACGAGCGGTTGACGGTGGCGGACCGGGTGTCGGCCAAGCTCGCGGAGAAGTCGGGCCTGGATTCCGAGATCGCGGCCCGTGAGGAGCGTCTGCGGGGGCATCGGGGACGGCTGACGGAGCTCCAGGGGCGGCGTGGGACGGTGGACGTGGAGCTGGCGCAGAAGACGATGGCGGTGCAGGCCTTGATGGAAAGGATCCACGCGAAGTACCAGCTCAACGTGATGGACGTGCGGGGCGAGGCCTTGCGCATCACGGTGGCGGAGGAGGGCGGGGTGGCGAAGGTGGAGACGGTGACGCCGGAGGAGCTTGCGGCGGCGGGCCTTGCCACGGATTGGGGCATGGTGGCGCAGCAGGTCCATGCGTTGAGCAAGCGGATCGAGGAGATTGGGCCGGTGAACCTGGTGGCGATCGAGGAGTACGAGGAGACGGAGCAACGGCACACGTTCCTGACGACGCAATGCGAGGACCTTGTGAAGGCGAAGGCGGAGCTGACGGAGGTGATCGGGAGGATCAACAACGAGACGAAGACGATGTTCACGGAGACGTTCGAGAAGATCCGCGCGAACTTCCAGACGATGTTCGTGGAGATGTTCGGGGGCGGGAGGGCGGACCTGAGGCTGGTGGAGGGGGAGGACGTGCTGGAGGCGGGGATCGACATCGTGGCGCGGCCGCCGGGGAAGCAATTGCAGAGCATCTCGCTGCTGTCCGGCGGCGAGCAGACGATGACGGCGGTGGCGTTGCTGTTTTCGATCTACCAGGTGAAGCCGTCGCCCTTCTGCGTGCTGGACGAGCTGGATGCACCGCTGGACGAGTCCAACATCCTGCGCTTCGTGCGGGTCTTGCAGCGGTTCCTGACGCAGAGCCAGTTCGTGGTCATCACGCACAACAAGCGGACGATCGCGATGGCCGACGTGCTCTATGGGGTCACCATGCAGGAGCGGGGCGTGAGCCGGGTGGTTTCGGTGCGCTTCAACAAGGAGGCCCAGCCCGAGCTGGGAGCCCGGGTTGCGAGCATCGACGAGTCGGTCTCCCGGCGGCCGTCGGAGCCCGAGGTGGTGATGGCGAAGTAGGGCCGCGCCGTGGGGTGGCCGGTCAGCTCACGAAGGTCATGGAGACCTTCTCTCCCATGGGGTTGCGGGTGAGACCTTGGGCGCGGGGATCATGGGCGGGCTGGCCGTCGATGAGAAACTGGTAAGCGTGGCCTCCGTGCTTGAGGGGCACGGACAGGTGCCATGAGCCGTCCACGTGCCGTGTCATCGGGTGGGACGAGGGGTTCCAGCCATTGAAGTCGCCGACCATGACGACGCGGTGCGCGGCGGGGGCGATGCAGATGAAGTGGACGGGCTTGACGTTGGCGCGCGCCTGGAGGCGCTGGCCGACCGCGTTTGGGGGTGTGGTTCCGTGCGTCATGCGAGGTTTCCTGCGGGGATGAATTCTTGTGTGCGCTCGATGTTTTGCGGGGCGACGCGCTGCGCCGCCGCCATTCGCAGCCGGCTAAAGAGCCAATCCCATGCCAGTTCGCAAGCGGAACCACCACGGGCCGTGAAGGTTAGGCGGGGTGCAACGGCGGGTCGGATAATCGAAAACGAAGGCTGGTCGTTTGGAGAAACCCCATGGCATGCTTTCCCCAGAGCATCGCTATGGCCGGGACGTCGTGGCCGGGTTCCCGAAGGGAAAGCGGAGGATGACGGCTTGAAAAGGGGCGCGAGAACGCGGGGCCATGGCGGGAGGAGCTAGTTTGGAGTTTTAGCCAATGTCGAATGAGATCGTTGCGGGCCGTCTTTCGAGGATGGTCACGTCGGTGATGCAGTGGTTTGACGCGGATTTTGGCGCGGAGGCGATCAACCAGAGGGCGGACAAGCGCAACAAGGTGGACTGGGTGCGGACCATCCCGTTCATCATCCTGCACGCGGGGTGCCTTGGGGTGATCTGGACGGGGTGGAGTTGGACGGCGGTGGGGGCGGCCGTTTTCCTGTACTTCGCGCGGATGTTCGCGGTGACCGGTTTTTACCACCGGTATTTTTCGCATCGGACGTTCAGCACGTCGCGCTGGATGCAGTTTGTCTTGGCGTTGTGGGGCGGGGCGTGCGTGCAGAGGGGGCCGCTTTGGTGGGCCTCGACGCACCGGCACCATCACCGGCATTCGGACGAGGAGGTGGACAAGCATTCGCCCCGGCAGCATGGCTTCTGGTGGGCCCACATCGGCTGGATCACGAGCGAGAAGAACTTCCCGACGGACTACAGCCGGGTGAAGGACCTTGCGAAGTTTCCGGAGCTGGTGTTCCTGAACCGGTACGACGTGGTGGTTCCGTTCTTGTTCGCGGTGTTGTTGTTTGGGGTGGGCAAGGTGTTGCAGGTCCTTGCGCCGGACCTTGGGGTGACGGGGGCGCAGATGCTGGTGTGGGGCTTCTTCATCAGCACGACGGTCCTGTTCCATGGGACGGCCTGCATCAACTCGATGGCGCACGTCTTTGGCCGACGGCGGTTCAAGACGACGGATGACAGCCGGAACAGCCTGATCCTGTCGCTGATCACGCTGGGGGAGGGCTGGCACAACAACCATCACCAGCACATGGGCTGCGTGCGGCAGGGGTTTTACTGGTGGGAGGTGGACATCACCTACTACTTGCTGCGTTGCATGTCATGGCTGGGGTTGATCTGGGACCTGCGGCCGGTGCCGTCCGAGGCGTACAACCCGGCCAAGCACATTGGCGGGACCCCCGGCAAGGCCTGAGCGATGGGCAGGCCGACCCTTGCGATCGTCGGGACGGGCATAGCCGGGATGGGCTGCGCCCACCTGTTGCAAGGGTCGCATGAACTGACGGTCTTCGAGGGTGCGGGATACGTGGGGGGCCACACCAACACGGTGGAGGTGGAGGAGGGAGCGGGACGGGTGGCGTTCGACACGGGCTTCATGGTGTTCAACCGGGTGACGTACCCGCGGTTGATCCGGTTGTTCGAGGAATTGCGGGTGCCGGTAAAGCGCACGGACATGTCGTTCTCCGTGCAGCACCTTCCCACGGGCCTCGAGTACTCGGGGGCGAGCCTGTCGCACTTGTTCGCCCAGCGGAGGAACCTTTTCCGGCCGCGGCATTACCGGATGCTTTGGCAGGTGAACCGGTTCAACTCCGAGGCGCTTGCGGCGTTGTCGGACCCGAGGTGGTCGGGGGTTTCCTTGGGGGAATACGTGGAGGTGCGGGGGTACGGGAAGGACTTCCTTGACCTTTATCTGGTGCCGATGAGCGCGGCGGTGTGGAGCACGCCGCCGGACAAGATGCTGGAGTTCCCGGCGCGGACGTTGATTCGGTTCTTTCACAACCATGGCTTCCTTGGCCTGCACACGCAGCATCCGTGGTGGACGGTGGAGGGGGGGGCGCGGGAGTATGTTCGGCGGTTGATCCCGCCATTCCAGGACCGGATCCGGTTGTCGGACCCCGTGACGTCGGTGCACAGGCTCGCCGGGGGGGGCGCGGAGGTGGGGACGCGGTCCGGGTGGCGTGGGCGGTTCGACCGGGTGATCCTTGCGGCGCACGCGGACCAGTCGTTGGCGATGCTTGGGGACGCGGACGCGGAGGAGCGGCGGTTGCTGGGCGAGTTCAAGTACCAGGCGAACGAGGCGGTGGTGCACACGGACGCCGGGGAGATGCCGCGGACTCGGGGGGCATGGGCGGCATGGAACTACCGGATGGACGCGGCGCCCGGGGGCGGGACGCGGCCCTCGACGGTGTACTGGATGAACCGGTTGCAGGGCGTGAGCGAGGAGGTGGACTACTTTGTCTCGATCAACGGGGGCGAACGCGTGGAGCCGGGCCGCGTCCTGATGCGGATCGCGTACGAGCACCCGTTGTTCTCGAAGGGGGCGATCCGGGCACAGGAGGGCTTGCCGGGCCTGAACCGGAGGTCGGCCGGGCAGGCGGTTTACTTCTGCGGGAGCTACTTTCGGTACGGGTTTCATGAGGACGCGTTCAGCTCGGCGGTGGACTTGGCGGAGCTGCTGACCGGGGAGACGAGGTACCCGGCGGCGGCTGCGTGAGGGAGGGAATGGAGGATGAAACCGGGACGCGGGGGCGAGGGTCATGAAGGGGAGGTGGTGCGCGATGTTCTCGGGAGGCGTTCGTTGACGAGGGCGGGCAAGGTGTCCCACGATTTCTTGATTCCATGATTCCAGTTCGAGCGATGAGGGCCGCCTGCGTGGCGGCGGCAATGGTGCATGCCCATGAGGCGAGCGGCGCGGAGACGAAGCCGGTTTCGCTGGATGACTGCCTGCGGCTGGGGTTGCAGAAGAACCTCGACATCCGCCTTGCTCAGTACGCGCCGCTGCTGACGAAGCTTTCGCTAAGCTCGGCGCTTTGGACGTACGAGCCGACGATGAACATGGGGGCGAACCAGTCGTTCCGGGCGTCCGAGGGGTTCGCGGGCATCGGCCAGTTCAACGCGCCGCCGAACGAGTCCTGGACGGAGCAATACACGGCGGGGCTGGGCGGGGCGATCCCGACGGGCCTGACGTACAACATTGCCTCCGGCGTGAACCGGCAGTCCGGCATCTTCAACGGGCGCGACCAAGGGTTCACGTACACGCCCTTCGCGGCGATCAACCTGACGCAGCCGGTCCTCAGGAACTTCTGGATTGACCAGCCGCGCCTGACGATCCAGCTGGAGAGGCGCAACCTGAAGCAGGGCGAGCTGGACGTGAGGAACCAGGTGATCGCGACGCTGACGGACGTGACGTTGGCCTACCATGACCTGATCGCGGCGCGCGAGACGGTGAGGGTGCAGCAGAAGGCGCTTCAGCTGGCCGAGCGCCAGCTGGCGGAGAACAAGAAGCGGGTGGAGGTGGGAAACATGGCGCCGCTGGACGAGAAGGAGGCGGCGGCGCAGGTGGCGCGAAGCAAGGCGGACCTGATCTCGGCGGAGCAGCAGTTCCAGCTGGCGGAGAACGCCCTGAAGCGGCTGGTGACGGACGATTTTTCCGGGCAACGGGACACGGAGTACGAGCCGACGGCGCAATTGGTGGCGGTGCCGGAGACGTTCAACCGCATGGATAGCTGGCACAAGGGGCTGACCGGCCGGCCGGACGTGCAGCGGACCCGACTTGAGCTGGAGAAGCAGCGCCTGACGCTTCGCTTCACGCGGAACCAGTTGTTCCCGCAGCTCGACCTGACGGGCAGCTACGGGTTGACGGGTCAGGACCAGAACCTTGGGCCGTCGTTGGGTGACATCCGCGACCAGCGCAACCCGAACCACAGCGCGGGCATCCGGTTGTCCGTGCCGTTCTCGAATCGTCGCGCGAGGAACGAGCACCAGGCGGCCAAGCTTCGCAACGAGCAGACCCTGCTTCGCTACAAGCAGCTTGAGCAGTCGGTCATGGTGGAGATCGACAACGCGATCCGGACGGCGGACACGGCGCTCCAGCGCGTGGAGGCGACGGAGGCGTTCCGGGAATACTCCGAGGCGGCGTTGCAGGCGGAGGAAAAGAAGCTGGAGAACGGCAAGTCCACGAGCTTCGTGGTGCTCCAGCGCCAGCGTGACTACACGGCTGCCCAGTCGGACGCGATCCGGGCCAAGTCCGACTACAACAAGGCGCTCGCGCGGCTGGCGCAGGCCGAGGGGAACACCCTGGAGCGGTATCGCATCCAGATCGACATGAAGTAGGCCGTCCGGAGGCGGGCCGGAGGTGGCCATGGCGAGGGCGACGGGTTGGGCGTTTTGAGTCCTTGAACGCCGGGGTGCGCGTTGTCCAGCCTTGTGCGGGTTCAGATGAAGTCCGGGCGCGGCATGGCATGGTTGTCCTGGGTCGGCATGGGGGTGCTGGCATGGCTCCTTTCATGGAACCCGCGACCGGCGACCCCGGCGGCCCGGGAGCCGTTGCTTGTGTACTGCGCGGCGGGCCTGAAGGGGCCGGTGGAACGGGCGGCGTCGTCATTTGAGCGCGAGACGGGGGTGCCGGTGCAGATGCAGTTTGGCGGGTCGGGGACGTTGCTGGCCAACCTGAAGGTTTCGGCACGTGGTGACCTGTTCGTGGCGGCCGATGGATCGTTCATCGAGGCCGGGCGGACGAACGGCTTGCTGGAGGAAGTCGTCCCGTTGGCGCGCATGACCCCGGTTGTCGTGGTGCGTGGCTCGAATCCGATGGGCGTGACCCGCGTGCAGGACCTGATGCGGCCCGGGGTGCGCGTGTCCATGGCCAACCCGGACGCGACGGCGATCGGGTCGGTGGTTCGCGGTGCGCTTGCGCGGACGGGACAATGGGCGGCGCTTGCTGGGGGCGCGACGGTGTTCAAGCCCACGGTGAACGACGTGGCCAACGACGTGAAGATCGGCGCGGTGGACGCGGGGATCGTCTGGGATGCGACGGCGGCGCTTTACGGGGAGCTGAAGGCAATCCGGGCGCCGGAGCTTGCGGGCGTGAGCTCGGAGGTGGCCGTGGGCGTGCTGAGGTCCTGCGCGCGCCCGGCGTCGGCGTTGGCCTTCGCGCGGTACCTTGGGGCCAAGGACCGGGGCCTGCTGGAGCTTGGGAGGGCGGGTTTTGAGCCGGTGGAGGGGGACGCGTGGGCGATGCGGCCGGAGGTGGTGGTGTACAGCGGGGCGGTGAATCGCCCGGCGCTGGAGCCCGTGCTGAGGGACTTCGAGGCGCGGGAGGGCGTCCGGGTCACGCGGGTGTACAACGGGTGCGGCATCCTGACGGCCCAGATTCTTTCCGGGCAACGACCCGACGCGTACATGGCGTGCGACACGTCGTTCATGACCACGGTGTCGAACCTGTTTGGCGTGGCGACGGAGGTGGCGGAGACGTCCTTGGTGATGCTGGTGCGGAAGGGGAACCCGGCGGGGATCGGGGAGTTGGGCGATCTGGCCCGACCCGGGTTGCGGGTGGGGATCGCGCACGAGCAGCAATCGGCGCTGGGCGCCTTGACGGCGCGCCTGCTGGGATCGCGGGGCTTGATGGAGAGGGTCAGGCCGAACGTGCGCGTGGAGACGCCGACGGGAGACCTGCTGGTGAACCAGATGCGGGGCGGCGGGCTGGACGCGGCGTTGGTGTACGAGGTGAACGCGAGGTCCGCGGGGGAGTTTCTGGACGCCGTCCCGGTCCGGGACGGGCTGGCGGTGGCGGTGCAGCCGTTCGCGGTGTCGCGCGGGACGGGGCATGGGCGGTTGATGGAGCGGCTGCGGGCAAGGCTTCGGTCCTCGGAGGGCCGGGCGCGGTTCGAGGAGGCCGGGTTCAAGCCGCGATGAGCCCGGGGACGGACAGGGCTGGGGAGGGCGTGGGTCGCGGGCGCGACGGCCTGTTCGTTGCGGCGATGGGGATTCTGGGCGGGCTCTACGTGGCGTTGCTGGTGGCGACGATGGCGGCGGACGTGTTCTACACGACGCCGGGGCATCTTTGGCGGGCGTTGAAGAGCCCGGAGATTCGCCATGCGGTGCGCTTGTCGTTGCTGAGCTGCACGCTGACGACGTTGCTCTCGTTGTGGGTGGCGGTGCCCATTGGCTACCTGATGACGCGGCATCGGTTCCGGGGGCGTGCGTTGGTGGACTCGTTGCTGGACATCCCGATCGTGCTGCCGCCGCTGGTGATTGGGCTGAGCCTGCTGATCCTGTTCCAATGGCCGCCATTGCGGGCGCTGGAGCGGGTGTTCCCGGTGACGTACGCGGTGCCGTCGGTGGTGCTGGCGCAGTTCATGGTGGCCTGCGCGTTCGCGGTCCGGACGTTGAGGGCGACGTTCGAGGCGATGGACCCGAGGCCGGAGCAGGTGGCATGGACGCTGGGATGCTCGCGGGCGGAGGCGTTCTGGAGGGTGGTGTTGCCCTCGGCGCGGCGCGGGATCGTGACGGCGGCGACGATGGCATGGGCGCGCGCGCTGGGGGAGTTCGGCCCGATCCTTGTGTTCTCGGGGGCGACGCGGATGCGGACGGAGGTGTTGCCGACCACGGTGTTCCTTGAGCTGAGCGTGGGGAACCTCGAGGCGGCGGTGGCGGTTTCGCTGCTGATGGTGGTGGCGGCGGTGGCGGTGCTGATGCTGATCCGGGCACGCGGCAGCGCGATCACGTTGGGGAGGTTCGCGTGATCGAGCTGGAGAGGGTGACGGTGCGCGTGGGCGGGTTTGGGCTGAGGGACGTATCCATGCGCGTGCCCGCCGGGAGCCATGCGGCCTTGATGGGCCGGACGGGCGCGGGGAAGACGACCTTGATGGAGGCGATCTGCGGGCTGCGGCGGGTGGAGTCGGGCAAGGTGAGGATTGGGGGCCGCGACGTGACGGACGAGGTGCCCGGGATGCGGGGGGTGGGCTTGGTGCCGCAGGACGGGGCGTTGTTTGGGCACCTGACGGTTCGCGAGCACCTGACGTTTGCGCTGGAGGTCAGGCGATGGACGCGGGAGCGGATGGAGGCGCGGGTGGAGGAGCTGGCGGGGTGGCTGGGGATCCGGGGATTGCTGGACCGGCTGCCGCCCGGGTTGTCCGGCGGCGAGGCGCAACGGGTTGCATTGGGGCGGGCCCTGTCGTTTCACCCGCGGGTGCTGTGCCTTGACGAGCCGTTGTCGGCGTTGGACGACGAGACCCGGGCGGGCGCGTGCGAGGTGCTGGAGTCGGTGCGCCGGCGCGAGGGGGTGACGGTCCTGCACATCACGCACAGCCGGCCGGAGGCGGAGCGGTTGGCAGACGTGTTCCTGAGGCTGCGGGAAGGGAGGGTGGAGGTTGAAGCCTGAACGCGAGTTCCCGGGGCTGAGCGAGGACGAGCGCACGGCGTACGCGTGGCAACTGGACGTCACGGGCCTTGGCGAGGCGGGGCAGCGGCGACTGAAGGCGGCGACGGTGATGGTTTCGCGGGTGGGTGGGTTGGGCGGGGTGGTGGCCATGCAACTGGCGGCGGCGGGCGTGGGACGCCTGGTGCTGGCGCATGGCGGGGTGTTGAAGGCGTCGGACTTGAACCGTCAGTTGCTGATGGAGCACGCGAGGATTGGGCGTCCTCGGTTGGAGGGGGCGGTGGAGAGGATCCGGGCGTTGAACCCGAGGGTGACGGTGGAGTGGGAGCCGAGCCATGTGACGGAGGAGAACGCGGCGCGGCTGGTGGGGAAGGCGGACGTGGTGGTGGATTGCGCGCCGTTGTTCCGGGAGCGGTACCTGATGAATCGAGAGGCGATGGCCCGGGGGGTCCCGATGGTGGAGGCGGCCGTGCACGATCTTGAGGTGCACGTGACAACCTTCCAGAGGGGACGCTCGGGGTGCCTGCGATGCCTGTACCCGGAGGCAAGTCCGGAATGGAAGCGTAGGTTCCCGGTCGTGGCCCCGGTGCCGGGCTTGGCGGGGTCCGTGGCGGCGATGGAGGTGATCAAATGGGTCACGGGGATGGGCAGGCCGTTGCTGGGTTGGATGTTGGTGGCGGACCTTGGGACGCTGGAGTTTCGCCGGATGAAGCTTCACCGGATCGTGGATTGTCCCGTGTGCGGCGATGGGACAAGGTGGGGGCCGAGCGGATGAGGAGATGGCCTTTACTGCTGGGTGGACTGTGGCTGGGCATGGCCGCCTCCGGCGTCGTTCATGCGTGTCGGTACTCGGTTCGGGACACGGGCTTCGTGGATCTGGGCGCGCCGTCTTACCGGCTCGAGTGGCACGCGGCGAGGGAGTTCGGCGCGGAGGATCCTGCGGCCTTGCTCGCCGAGGCCGGGAAGCTGCTGCGGGATTCCAACGTGTCGGGTCCCGAGGCGAGGAGCGTGCGCCCGGGCGAGGAGGCTTCCCTGCGGCTGATCGACGGGCAGGGGCGGATGCTGGAGCTTGGAAGGCCATCGGCCGGCGACCGCGTGTCGCGGTTGATCGAGGGTGTCGCGACGTCGCCGACGCGGGAACGGGTGCTTGCGGAATGTCTCCGGGCGTATGCGGTCCTTGTGCTGTTCGAGGGCACGGACACGGCGTCCAACGGGAGGGCGACCGAGGCTGCGCGCGCCGGCATGGAGGGCGTGTCTCGGTTGCTGCCCACGATGCCCAAGCCCGTGAAGACGGGTCCGGTCCTTGTGGTGGTGCGGGCCGAGGAACTGGCCCGCGAGAGGGTGTTTGCGTGGGGGCTTGGCCTCGATCCGGAGCCTGCGGCGGAGGCGCGGTTGGCCATCCTCTATGGTCGGGGACGTCGGCTGGGCACGCCCATGGAGGGGGCCATGATCACGGCGACGGTGTTGAGGGAGCGGTTGGCGTTGGTGGGGCAGGATTGCGAGTGCGACATGGACCGCGAATGGCTGCGGGGCCCCATGGTCCCGGCGCGGTGGGACGAGTCGATGCGGCAGGCGGCATCGAAGGCCTTGGGCTTCGACCCCGAGAACCCGATGGTCAGGTCGGAGGTGAGCCGCATCGTGGAAAGGGGGCCGGTGGCGGGGCAGAGGAGAAAGATGGCGGGCACGTCGCATGCCCTCGGGTATGCGGAGGAGGCGGTGGAGGCGGAGGAGGGGGGCGGCGCGAATGCCGGGTCGCCGTCGCATGCCCGGGAGGGGTCGGTCGCGGGCATGGCGCGCACGGGAACGCGCACGGGGGTGGGCGAGGGAGTGGGGTGGGCGTGGGTCATGGTGGGGGTGTCGGGCGGTGGGGCCGTGTTGGCCGCGGGTTGGATCCTCTGGAAGGGAGGGCGAGGATGAGCTGGCATGGGCTGGTGCTCCGCGAGCTCAGGCATCGATGGGCGAACGCCGCGCTCGCGGTCCTTGGGTTGTCGGTGGGCGTCGGGATGCTGGTGACGTTGCAGATGCTGGCGACGGCGGCGGAGCGGGAGACGCGCCGGGTGGCGAGGGACATGGGTTTCAACCTGCGCATCATCCCGAGGGATACGGACATCGGGCGTTTCCATGAGCTGGGGCATTCCGACCGCACGTTGCCGGAGGAAGCCTCGGCGCGGTTGGCGGCGGGGGCGGGCACGTTTGTCTCGTTCAATCACCTGACGCCGACGCTGGAGCGCTGGACGAACGTGCTGGGCAAGGACGTGCTCGTGACGGGGTTGGGCGCGGCGATCACGGGGCCGGGGGAGAAGAAGTCGCCGATGGGCTTCACGGTGGGGAACGGGAACGTGCAACTGGGGCATGCGGTGGCGCGGCGGCTGGGGGTGAAGGCGGGCGGCACGGTGGAGTGGATGGGGCGCGGCATGAGGGTGGAGAAGGTGCTGGCGGAGGCGGGCACGGTGGACGACCTGCGGGCGTACGTGTCGTTGGCGGACGCGCAGTCGATGCTGGGCCTTGGCGGGCGCATCTCGGAGATCCGGGCGATCGATTGCCTGTGCCTGACGGCGGACAAGGATCCGTTGGGCCAACTGCGGGAGGCGTTGGCCCGGGTCTTGCCGGAGGCGCAGGTCTTGCAGTTGCGCGTGATGGCGGACGCGCGGGCGAAGCAGCGGCAGGCGTCGGAACGATTCGCGGCGCTTGCGACGCCCATGGTTTTGCTGGTGGCCGGGGCATGGACGGGGGTGCTGGCCTTCCTGAACGTGCGCGAGCGTCGGCCGGAAATCGGGGTGTGGCGTGCGCTGGGCCACGGGGCGGGGCGAGTGTCGGCGTTGTTCCTTGGGCGGGCGCTGGTGCTGGGGGTGGCGGGGGCGGTCGTGGGCGCCGTGCTCGGGACATGGGCGGGCCTGACATGGGGGCCATGGATGTACCCGGTGACGGGCGGGGTGATCGGGGTGGACTGGGCGTTGATGGCAAGGGTGGCATGGTGGACCCCCGCGTTCGCGGCCATGGCGAGCCTTGTGCCGGCCGCGTTGGCGGTGGCGCAGGACCCGGCGGAAACCCTCAGGACGGACTGAGCCATGATCGCGTGCACCGGGTTGACGAAGGTTTATCGGACGCGCGACGGGGGCGAGGCGGGCATCCGTGACGTGTCGATGGAGGCGCGCGGGGGCGAGTGGGTGCTGGTGCGTGGGCCGAGCGGGTGCGGCAAATCGACGTTGCTGCTGGCGCTCGGGGGGATGCTGCGCCCGGATGGCGGCGAGGTGCGGCTGGGCGGGCTGGACGTGTATGGCATGGGCCCGGCGGAACGCGCGCGGCTCAGGGCGGGATCGGTGGGGTTCGTGTTCCAGCTTTTCCATCTCGTGCCGTACCTGACGGTGCGGGAGAACGTGATGTGCGGGGCGTTGGATGGAGGGGTGGCCGCCCGCGGGCGTGCGGAGGCCTTGATCGAGGAGCTGGGCCTTGGAGGTCGCCGGGAGGCGTTGCCGGGGACGTTGAGCGCCGGAGAGAAGCAACGGACGGCGTTGGCGCGGGCGTTGGTGGGCGGGCCCATGGTGCTCCTGGCGGACGAGCCCACGGGCAACCTGGATCCTGGCCATTCGCGGGTCGTTTACGAGCGGATGGCGCGTTTCCGGAAGGACGGCGGAGCGGTCGTGATGGTGACCCATGGGGCGGACGCCAACGGTTTTGCCACGCGCATCGTGGAGGCAAGGGGGACCGGGGCGCCGTTTGGGTTTGGCGTGGCCGCGAATGGCACGCGGCACGGCGGCGGATTGTGAACTCGGAGCGGAGGAAGGAACGAACGATGAAGTACGAGGCAAGGCGGATGACGTGGGGCATGGCGGTCTTGGCCGTGTTGACGTTCGGGGCGCGCCGGGCGCGGGCGACGGACTGGCCGACCTACGCGGGCGACTACGCGCGCTCGGGAGTCACGGTGGACCCGTTGCCGGACGCGTTGGTGGAGACATGGAAATGGAAGTCGAGGCATCCGCCGCAGCCGGCATGGCAAGGGGAGGCCAAGTGGGACGGATGGAACAAGGTGTACGACATGAAGCCCCGGCAGGTCTTCGACCGGGCCTTTCATCCGGTCGTGGCCGGCGCATGCGTGTACCTCGGGTCCTCGGCGGACGACCAGGTGCGTTGCATGGATGCGGCGACGGGGCGGGAGTTGTGGACGTTCTTCACCGAGGGGCCCGTGCGGCTGGCGCCGTCGATTCACGAGGGGAAGGCATACTTCGGGTCGGACGACGGCTTCGTGTACTGCGTGGACGCGAGGTCTGGCAAGGAGTCGTGGAAGGCGCGCGTGGCGCCCGAGGACCGGCGGATACCCGGCAACGGGAGGATGATCTCGGCATGGCCGGTGCGGACGTCCGTGGTGGTGCAGGACGGTGTGGCGTACACGACGGCGGGGATGTTTCCGGCGGAGGGCGTGCATCTTGTGGCGTTGGACGCAAGGACGGGCGCGGAGAAATGGCGCCGGGTGCAGAAGGACCTGCCGGCGCAGGGTTACCTGCTGGCGTCGCGGACGCGGTTGTACGTGCCGGCGGGGCGCAACAACCCGGCGGTGTGCGACTTGCAGGACGGGAGGCGCCTGAGGGTGGTGGAGGGCGCGGGAGGGACGTATGCGTTGCTGTCCGGGGACATGCTGGTGTTCGGGCCGGGCAAGACGGGGCAGCTGGGCGCGGTGGAGGAGGGAAGCTCGGACCAGTTGGCGACGTTCCATGGCAACCAGATGATCGTGACGGGGACGCGCTCGTACCTGCACTCGGACGCGGAGGTCACGGCGCTGGACCGCGCGAAGTACCTTGAGCTCGCGCGGGAGAGGAAGCGCTTGTCGGCGGAGCAGGCGGCGTTGAACAAGAAACTGAAGCAGGCTGGCAAGAAGGCCCCGGGCGATGCCTCGATGGAGGAGATGCGGGCACGCTTGTCGGAGATCGGGCGGAAGATCGACGAGGCGACCTCGGGAATGGACCGCTGCCAGTTGTGGCGGGCGTCGTCGGGTTGGCCGCATGGGATGGTACTGGCAGGCGACACGCTGGTCATGGGGGGCAAGAACGAGGTTGCGGGGTTGCGGACGTCGGATGGGACGGTGGCATGGCGCGTGACGGTCGAGGGCGCGGCGTATGGGTTGGCCGTCTCCGATGGGGCGCTTTTCGTGAGCACGGACAAGGGAGCCGTGCATCGGTTTGGAGCGGGGCCGGGCAAGGGACGTTGAGTGACGAGGGAAGCGAACGGAGGGAATTCCATGAGGATGAATTGGATGAGGCCGTGGGCACGAATCGCGATCGCGACGGCGATGGCGATGGCATGGGGTGCCCATGCGGCGGAGACGGGGTTGCTGGGACATTGGGAGTTCTCGCCGGACCGGGGCCAGAACTCGGGCATGCGGGCCGTGTCGGGCAAGGAGGTGAGCTTTTCCGGAGGTGTCCGCCTCGTGAAGGACCCGGGGCCGCCGCGGGCGGAGTTGACGGGCCGCGACGAGCGGATCGTGGTTTCGGCGGGCCTTGATCGGTCGTTGCTTCCGACGCGTGAGATGACGGCGGAGGCATGGGTGCGCGTGGACCGGGTGACGGACTGGGGCGGGGTGGTGGGGGCGGTGCAGGACAACGGGGAGTTTGAGCGGGGCTGGGTGCTGGGGTTCGTGAAGTCCTCGTTCGCGTTCGCGTTGGCCACGACGAACGGGGGCAGGCTGACCTACCTGACGTCCCCGGCGACGTTTGGGACCAACGAATGGCATCACCTCGCCGGCACGTACGACGGGGCGACCATGACGCTCTACGTGGACGGCCGGGCGGTAGCCATGTCGAAGGCGCAGTCGGGCGACATTTGGTACCCGCCGACCGGGACGTATGTGATTGGGGCGTATGCGGACGACGACGAACGCTATGGGTTGGCAGGGGCTTTGAACGAGGTGCGGGTGTATCGGCGGGCCATGGATGCGGGCGAGGTCGCGGCGCATCACGGGTTGAAGAAAGGCATCTTCCCGGCGCCGGCGCCGGCGCCGCGATTGTTCAGGCCGAGCTACGGGCCGTTCGTGGACTGGATGGATGCGACGTCGGCCGTGGTGACGTGGGAGACGGCGACGCCGCAGCCGACGCGGCTGACGCTGGAGCTGCCGGATGGCAGCGAGCGGCAGCTTGGCGAGGGACAACGCCAGACCAGCCATGCGGTGGTGTTGTCGGGCCTCCAACCCGGCATGGAGCATCACTACCGCTTGGTGGCCCCGATGGAGGGGGGGCGGCCGGTGGTTTCCCGGAGGTATCCATTCGACACGTCGTTCTATTACCAGCCGGTCAAGGTTCCCTTGAAGGCGGAGGACTCGGACGGGGCGGCGGCGCTGGTGGCGAAGGTGACGCGGGTTCGCGAGGGCTACGCCATGGTGCTCGGGACGCCGGACGCGGCCTTTGCCTCGGAGCTGGCGCGATGGACGGCGCTGGACGTGGTGGTGGTGGAGCCGGACGAAAGGCGTGCCACGTCGATGCGCAAGGAGTTGTCGGAGGCCGGCCTCCTGGGCGTGCGGGTGACGGTGCACCACGGCAAGGGCGGGACGCTGCCATTCGGGGACCTGTTGTTCAACCTTGTGGTGCTGGCCGGGCCGCGGCCACCGCAGGTGCCAGCGGGCGAGATCCACCGCGTCCTGAGGGCGTCGGGCGGCACGATGGTGGTGCATGGGGACGGGCAGGACGAGTCAGCCTACCGGCGGTGGATGCAGGGGACGGCCCTTGCGGGGGCAGGGCCGCTGGGGCGGGTGGGCAACCGCATCCCGATGGCGTTCGTGCGGGGCAAGCTGCCCGGCGCCGGGGAGTGGGGCCACCAATACGGGGGCGCGGACAATTCCTCGTGCTCTCAGGACGAGTGGGTGAAGGGCGACTTGCAGGTGGCGTGGTGGGGCGATCCGGGGCCGCGGCCGATGCCGGACCGCGGCAACCGCAATCCGGCGCCGTTGTCCGTGAACGGCCGGTTGTTCATCCAGGGGAACCGGATCCTGTTCGGGCTGGACGCATACAACGGCGCGATCCTTTGGAACTGGTCGGCGCCGGAGATGCGCCGGGCGAACGTCACAAGGGATTGCTCCAACATGTCTGCGTCGGGCGACTGGTTGTACCTCGCGCACGGCAAGCACTGCATCGGCGTGGAAGGGCAGACGGGCGCGAGGTCGCGTCGGCATGAGGTGCCGCGCACGGGCGCCGTGGGGCCCCGGGAATGGTCCTACGTGGCGGCGGGTCGGGACCTGCTGATTGGAAGCCGGGCGAAGGCGGAGGGGATGTACCATGGAGACGACGGGGAGTGGTACGAGGAGTACGCGGCGGACCAGGTGAGCCGCGTGACGAGCGACCTGTTGTTTGCGATGGACCCGGTGGATGGGAGGGTGCTTTGGGAGCATTCGAGGGGGGCGATCCTGAACTCCACGATCACGCTGGGGGACGGGATGGTGTTCTTCATCGAGAGCCGCGACGGGCGGGCCATGGCGTCGGAGAGCGCGCGCGTGCCGAACGAGCTGCTCGGGGAACAGTACCTTGTGTGCCTTGACCAGAGGACGGGGAAGCGACTTTGGGAAAAGGCACACGACTTCTCGGCGTTGCAGTTCATGACGTACCTCGTGCACGCAAGGAACTCGGTGGTGGTGACGGGCACGGACCGGAACAAGAACTTCCACACGTTTGCCTTCAACGCGCCCTCCGCGACGAACCCGTCGAACTCCGGGGACGACCTCGGGACGGCAATCGGGGGCCGCTTGCTTTGGTCGGAGACGCACAAGGAGGACAAGGGGCATCATTCGGGGCACCTGCAACACCCGGTGGTCATCGGGGACGTGTTCTACTCGGACCAGCGCGCGTTCAACCTTGCGACCGGGGAGATCGTGAGGAAGGACCTGCCGGAGCGCCGAGGATGCGGGGTGATGTCGGCGTCAAAGGACGCGATCTTCTTCCGGCATCATTTTCATTCGATGTGGGACCTGAAGACGGACAAGCGGGTGCAGTTCGAGGGGATCCGGTCGGGATGCTGGCTGAGCATGATCCCAGCGGGCGGGTTGCTGTTGGCGCCGGAGACCAGCGCGGGCTGCTCGTGCACGCACGCGATCCAGACGTCGGTCGGGTACATTCCGAAGGGGCTGGGCATGGCGGGCAAGTAGGACGAGGAGGGCCTGATCCCCGCGCAAACCGTTTTGAGTGCCCAGTCCTCGCCCCGCGCGGTGGACCCAGCAGGATCTCTTCGTGCCTTCCCATGAAACGGCGGGTTGGCCGACCGGCCAGGTTTCACTGGCCCCATCAACCCAAGGCCTGCCTCGGCCCTGATCTTCGTGTGATCAAAAAACCGGCGTCACGTTGGGCGATCCCTCGGGTGAGGAAGCCGGGAATGCCTCGCACGAAAACACGAAGACACGAAGAGGGCAGGCGCGTGGCTGCCCAAGACGGCGTTCATCCCATCCGCCACAACGGCGTGCGGGCACGTAGCCTGCCGCAACCCGCCCTCTTGCGGATCGCGAGCTTCCCTCCCCCTGATGGGGGGGAGGGCCGCGCAATCACGGGAAAAGGGTGCTTGCTTGGGCTTCGCGGCGTGGGGTAGGTTTCGCCTTCGCCCTTGAGGCCATGGTGGTCGCCAAGGGGGGAAACGAGCAGACAGACAGGTTATGGCAGTCAAGATTCGGCTGAAGCGCGGTGGCGCGAAGAACAACCCGGTTTACCGCATCGTGGTAGCGGATGGCAGGAGCCCTCGCGACGGCAAATTCATCGAGGAACTGGGCACCTACCAACCGGTGAAGAAGGGCGTGAACTACACGATCGACCTTGAGCGGGCCAAGTATTGGCTCGGGGTCGGCGCGCAGCCCTCGGACACCGTCGCGAGCTTCATCCGCCACGCGGTTCGCCAGCCGGCCGTCGCCTGACGAACGGCAAGGCGCGTGCGTGTTGCATGGGCGCCGTGGCCGGGGCAGCTAAACAACCAAGACCGCTACGAACAAACGCCGGGGGCAACATGGACGAGTTTGTATTCTTTGTGGTTCGCGCGCTGGTGGACGAGCCGGACGAGGTTCGCGTGGACGTCGTGGAGCGGAGTGGCGGGATGTCGGTGATCCAGCTTCGGGTGGCTCCGGTGGACGTGGGCAAGGTGATCGGGCGCCGCGGGACCACCATCCAGGCGATTCGCTCGTTGGTCCAGGTGGGCGGGGCGAAGGCAGGGCGTCGTTGCACGCTCGACCTGGTGGAGGATTAGTCGTCCTCCCGCGAATCCATGCGGGTGGACGTGGTGACTTTGTTTCCCGCGATGTTCGCGGGGCCGCTGGACGAAAGCATCGTCCGGCGGGCGAGGGACGCGGGGAAGCTGGACCTTCGGGTTCATGATCTCCGTCGCTGGACGCATGATCGTCACAAGACGGTGGACGATCGGCCGTTTGGCGGGGGGCCAGGAATGGTCCTGAAGCCCGAGCCGCTCTTTGAAGCCGTTGAGTCGTTGAGGGGCGAGGGGACCCGGGTGGTCCTCACGTCGCCGAGCGGCAGATTGTTTCACCAAGGCATGGCCCGGGAGTGGGCGCGTGGGGATCACTTGTTGTTCCTGAGCGGGAGCTACGAGGGTTACGACGAGCGTGTCCGGGAGCACTTGGTGGACGACGACGTGTCGATCGGGGACTACGTGCTGACGAATGGGGCCTTGCCCGTGATGGTGATGGTGGACGCGGTAACTCGGTTGCTGCCAGGCGTGCTGGGGGACGATGCGAGCGCGTTGGACGAGTCCTTCAGCGACGGCCTTCTGGAATACCCGCATTACACGCGGCCGGCCGAGTTTCGGGGATGGGGCGTGCCGGACGTGCTGACGTCAGGCAACCACGCCGAGATCGACCGGTGGCGCCGGGCGGAGGCGGCGAGGAGGACGGCGGAACGAAGACCAGATTTATGGGAGAAGCGGCGCTGGGAAAAGCCTTCCCGGCGAGCGCGGCCCGGACAGGGAACACTTTAGAACAGGAAGACAAGGCCATGAACAAAGCTGCATTGTTTGACAAGATCGAGGGCGAGCAATTCCGGAAGGACTCGCCGAAGTTCAGCGTGGGCGACTCCGTGCGCGTCCACACGAAGGTCGTGGAGGGTGACAAGGAACGCATCCAGACGTTCGCGGGCGTGGTGATGGGAATTCGTGGGCGCGGCCTGAACCAGACATTCACCGTGCGGCGGATCAGCTACGGCGAGGGCGTCGAGCGCATCTTCCCCACGCATTCGCCCCGCGTGGACAAGATCGAGGTGGAGCGCGAGGGCTCGGTCCGGCGCGCCAAGCTGACCTACCTGCGCGGCCGCATTGGCAAGGGTGCCATGGCGGTCAAGGAAAAGGACACGTTGGCCGCCGCAAGGAAGTAGGGGTTCAACCGGCCGTCTGGCCATGGGCAACGGGCGTTTCCCAACGGGGCAACGCTCGTTTCCATTTTGGGATTCGATGCGGGTCCAATGCCCCGTGCGTCTGGGCAGCTGGTGCCTTGGCCTCGTGGCCTCGTACGGAACGATGGAGCCAGAAAAGCGGCAGTCAGAGAGGGCTGCAAGGCAAGGAAATGGCCATCTCATCAAGGCAACGAGGCCCTGTGGGATCCATGGGAGACCTCACCCCGCAGGTGAGGTTGGAATGGGCCGGCGAGGGTTGCAGGCCGGGTTCCCGCACCCGGCGGAACCGTGACAGAGCCGTCTCGCCTCGGGCTGGATCACGTCCAGCGGCAGGATGCCGCTGCCACTCTGCCCGCGATGCTCAGAGGTGCGGCGTCCATGCCGCCGCGTGAGGGCGCGCACCCTACGGCACGGGGCGAAGCCATGGGCTCCACCATGGGGCTTGGACCCATCCCCACATCGCAAGCGCCTCGTCCTTCGCTCGTCACGGGCCTTGTACCGGCCCGCTGCTCGCGCACTCCTCGCCTTGCAAAAGGATGTGCGGCGCCATCATGCCTTCCCAACTGCATCCATCCTGCTCAGCCGTCAGGTCCTCAGCATGCGCTCGGCGGCGGTGTCCGCGAAGCGCAGGCCCCGTGGGGTGAGCCGGAACCGATCAGGGAGGCATTCGCCCCAGCCCCGTCCAACAAGAAAGGCGATGTCGTCGGCCCATTCCTCGCGGAGGTCATAGCCGGTGCGTCGGGCGAAGGCGTCGAAGGGCCATCCGGCGTTCATGCGGAGGCCGAAGGCGGCCAACTCGCCTGCGCGCGCGAGCGGTGGAAGAGCCTCGGCGAATTCCTTGGCCCGATGCCCCCGCAGGGCGGACTCGACGTACAGGACCGTGCTGGCCCGGTTCCTTGAGCGCACACCGTCCACGTACTCCGACGCGCTGGGGCCAAGACCGAAGAAGTCATGCCCGCGCCAGTAGGCGACATTATGGCGACATGCGAACGCCGGCACGTCGGGCGGGCTGGCGGGCGGGGTCAGGCCGGCGCGTGCTGCGCGTCCAAAGTTGGCGACCTCGTACTGATGGAGCCCGGCTGCGTCGGCACGTTCGACAAGCCGGTCGTACTGGGCGCAGGCGAGTTCCTCGTCCACGTCGAACCGGCCGGCCTTGAGTTGCTCGTAGAGGGGGGTGTCCTCCTCGTAGATCACCTCGTAGCAACTCAAGTGCTCGGTGCCGAGGGCCAGTGCCTCGTCGAGGGTGGCCTCCCATAGGGCCATGGTCTGCCCCGGGATGGCGAACATCAGGTCGATGGACAGGTTGTCGAATCCCGCGTCACGGAGGATGTCGATGCTCTTGAAAACCTGGCTGCGGGAGTGGACGCGCCCGAGACGTTCGAGGAGTCCCTCGTCGAGGGATTGGACGCCCATGGAGACTCGATTGACGCCGGCGGAGCGAAGGAGGCGGGCCTTGTCGGACGACACGGTGGCGGGGTTGCATTCCACGGTGAACTCGGCCGCGCCGAGGAGGGCGTGCTGGCGCAACGTGGCAAGGATGGTCTCCCAATGCTGGATGCCGAGGAGCGAGGGAGTGCCGCCGCCAAAGAAGACGGTCTCGGGACGGCAACGGGGCGCGACTAGCCCGATCTCCCGGACAAGCGCCTCGACGTAGCGTTGGATTTGGTCGCCCTTGGCGGGCGCGGAGTAGAACGCGCAGTACTCGCACTTGTGGGAGCAGAACGGCACATGGACGTACAGGTGCCGGATGGGCTCCGCCGGCTGGAGGTCGGGCTTGGGCGACGCATGCATGGGCTTATTCGACGGCGAGGAGATGGTCCAGGAGGCGGGGAAGCTGTTCGAGAAGCCCGGCCTCGGCCGCGACGAGTCCCGCGCCCGCCGCGATGGCAGCCTCGGAGAGCTTTTTGTTCTTGGGATCGCCAAATCCAAGGACGGGGACATGGCGGATGTCGGGGTCGCGCTTCAGGTCGGTGATGACCGGGCACGAGTCGCCGGTGCGCAGGGCGAGTTCCATGAGGACGACGACGGGCCGCTGGGCGCGGACCTCGGCGACGAGCTGGGTGGCAAGCTTGACCTCGGAGACGCGCCATCCGAGGTCGGCGAGGCGGAAGGCAAGGCGGCTGCCGGGCAGCAGCTTCTCGTAGAAGACAATGGCAAGCGGCTTCGTCACGGTGCCGCGCACGGTGGCCAACGGGTCCGGCGAAGGCAAAAGGGAAGTTTGGCGACGCGCGGACGCGCGGAACCGCGGGGTCTTGCGGGGGCGGAGGTCGTTGCCGGACGGATGGATCGCGGCGCACGCCCCAATCCTCGCGCAAGGAGATGGGAAGCTCGCGATCCGCAATCGGGCGCGTTGCGGCAGGCCTCGTGCCAACACGCCATCGTAACGGATGGGCATCGACCCCGGGATGGGCATTCATGAAACCCCATTCCTCGCGTCTTCGCGCAAGGAAATCCCGGCTGCATGCATCAGGGGTCCGGCGCATGGGAAGGCTGGGTTTTTGATTCACGCCAAGACGCGGAGACGCGAAGAGCGATCGCGGGATCCACCCTCTGGCAGCGCCGCGCGAGGCGAGAGCCCTTCACTCAAGAACTCCTTGCGCGTGGATCTGGGTGGAGCCAAAGGCTCACGGGCTTTGCCCCAAGCTGTAGGCCGCGTGCCCTGACGCGGCGGCGACGGTGCTGCACCTCCGTGCCTTTCTGCGGCTGCGGCATCCCGCCGCTGGACGTGATCTCGCCAGAGCCGAGATGGCTCGGCCGTGTTTCCGCCGGCCTCCAACCGGGACCAGCCCATTCCAAGCTCACCTGCGGGGTGAGGTGTGGGATGGATCCCACAGGGCCTCCTTGTCTTGATGGGTCGGCCATTTCCTTGACTTGAAGCCCTCTTGGACTGCCGTTTTTGGGTTCAGCGCTCCGTTGGCGCGGCGTAAGGCGAGAACCGGGCGATCAGGAACGGCTTGCGCGCGGATCAGGGGCACGACCGGTTCGTTGACACGTTTGGGGGGCGTTTATAGCGTCGTAAAGAATGAGCGCTGAAACCATTTCCTCCCCTGCCGCCGCCGAGTCCGTCGTGGTCCTCACCGAGCCCGCCGCGCGGCAAATCGCATCGATGCTGGAATCGGACGCCGCGAACGCGGGCAAGAGCCTGCGCGTGTTCGTGGAAGGTGGCGGTTGCTCGGGCATGCAGTACGGGATGGTCTTCGACGAGAGGCGTGCGGACGACCTTGTGGTGGAGTTTCATGGGGTTGGGGTGGTGGTGGACCCGTTCAGCGCCAACTACATCGCGGGCAGCGTGATTGACTACAGCGACGCGCTGACGGGCGGCGGCTTCAAGATCAAGAACCCCAAGGCCGCGAGCACGTGCGGCTGCGGCAAGTCGTTCGAGGCCTGACGTCACGGTGCACGGGACACGGGCGCGATGCGGTGCGCGGTGACAGTTTGCCTTGTTCCCGAGGCGCGGATGGGGCCGTTCGTGTTGCACGACGGCCTCGCGGAGTCGTTGGAGCATGCCGCACGTGCGGGGTTCGATGGCGTCGAGATTTTCCCCGGCCATGCGGACGACCTGAACGGGCGCGAGCTTCGGGACCTGCTTCGCAAGCATCGGCTGCAATTGGCCGCAATGGGGACCGGGGCGGGTTGGTTGCGCCGAAAGCTTTCGTTGACGGACCCCGACCCGCACGTGCGGATGTGCGCGAGGGACTTCATCGGCGCCGTCATTGACTTTGCGGGCGGGTTTGGTGCCCCGGCGATCCTCGGTTCCATGCAAGGTCGGGTGGCGGATGGCGTGAGCCGGGAGCAGGCCTTGGCGTGGCTGACTGAGGAACTGGACCAACTCGGGCCGCGCGCCCATGCGTTGGATGTACCGTTGCTTTATGAGCCGTTGAACCGGTACGAGACCAACCTGTTCAACACGGTGGATGACGCGCTCGGATTTCTGCCCACGCTTCGCACGCGGAATGTCCGGCTGTTGCTGGACCTGTTCCACATGAACATCGAGGAGACGGACATGGCCGCGGCGGTTCGGCGGGCCGGACCGGTGGTCGGGCATGTTCACTTCGCGGACACGAACCGGCGGGCGGTTGGGATGGGGCATCTCGATGTTGGGCCGGTCGCGCGGGCCTTGCGGGAGGTGGGTTATGACGGATGGCTCTCGGCGGAGGTGCGGCCGCTGCCGGATTCAGGGGCCGCGATGGCCGCGACGATCCAGTCGTTTCGCAAGTTCTTCGGCGGTGTCGTCTAGACCAAGTTCCGCAATGATGCGGCCTGACCCCATGGTTTTGACGGGGTTTCCACGGGTCACGCCGTCTATTTCTCCACGACATCTTCCACCAGCCGCGACCCTTTGGCAGGCGTAACCCGGGGCGCGCCCATGACCGCGACACGTCCGGGTCAGGATTGTCCCATGGGCGTCGTGGATCCCGTCGGGGTCAGCGAGGGCGACACGACAGGAAGTGCGACCAGGG
>CAIYFP010000281.1 GCA_903925515.1 uncultured Verrucomicrobiota bacterium | reverse complement strand
TGTTCTCGTGGCATGTTCCGAACCTTCGGGACACTAATTTCATCGGGAACCCCGTGGCGGGGAGCCTTAAGGCATGGAACGGGCAGACCCTGGAATGTTCCAACCCGCTTCTGGCCCCCCGGGTGGTGAACGAGGTGGCGGTGGTGGGCGATCGAATTGCCCCCCCCGCCGGCGAGTTGGGCTCGGGCGAAGGCGATGCCTACGTTGCGGGATTCGTGAATCTCAAGGCCGGCGACACGTTTGACATCGAGGCGTACCAGGACCCGTTTGTGGTCGGATTCGAGGAGGCATCGCGTGGGGCGATCATTCCCGTGAATGCCATCCCAGGGCGCAACACGCTGGAGGTTTGGTGGTTTCGGAAGGGCGCCAGCCGGGCTGGCTTGAACGCGGGAAACACGGAGAATGGATTTGCCGAGGTGCTATGGCCGTCCGCCGTGGGGCGTTATGCCTTGGAATGGCCGACGGCGGCGCGTGAAATCGTTTTGGCGAGCAAGCTGGGCGGGACGGATGCGCGCGTCGTGGAGGCCGCGGGCAGGATCTATTTCCAGAACGATCCCGCGAAGCCTGGGTACAACCCGAACGAGGAGCATGCGGTGATGAGCGCCGGCATTCCTTACGCCACTCGTGATGACCTCAACGTCATGACGCACGTCGGCAACGAGTACTCCTCGCATCCGTATGTGCTTGTCTCCTACGAGGCGATGGACGGCCGTCCCTCGATGGCGGTGTACCAGGTGCTCCGGGAGAAGCCGGAGGTCGGCTGGGTGTTCGACTACGTGGTGCCCGCCGGGCGCCTCTTGCAGCCGCCGCCTCCGCTGATGTTCCTCCAAAAGCCCACGACGGGCACGGGAGATGCCATGGTCAGCCTGAATCACGAGCCGGTGCAACCGGAGCAAAACCTGCCCGGGGGCTGGCTGGCCTCGGATGGGGGCGGCGACTTTGGGCATTACCAACGGTTCACGTTCCAAGACCGGCACCAGGACACTTGGTTGTATCGCGGCCCGCATGCAGGGTTGCCGGTGCTCAAGGCCGGGACGTATCAAGCGGAGACCGGCGACATTATGCCGTTGGCATCCGCGACGGTGGTGGTGGACGAGGCATTTCGCGTCGGCATCCATGCGTCCCGCCAGGACGAGTTTTTGTCGCTGAACGTGACCGCAGGCCCGGGCTGGGTCACGGCATCGGGCCTTGGGATGGCGGGCACGCCGCCTTTGGGCAGCCCCGGAACCTACCCGGTGACCTATGTGGTTCGGGACTTGTACGACGGTTCGTCGGTCACCAACCAGATCTCGTTGCAGGTGCTAGCCTCCGGGGTGGCGTCGGTGCAGGGCCCGTTGCAGGTGACCAGCACCAATCGCTACACAGGTTCCGTGGTGACCTTCAAGGACCGGGCACCGTTCCTCGCGTTGTCCCCCAATGGGACCAACAGCTTCACGATGCGGTACTATTACAAGACCGATGCCTCGTTTGCGTGGCCGGGCATCGCGAAGCCGCCGGCCGCGGGAAGCATTGTTCCGTACCTGAGGCCGCAGGATCCCGTCACGGGCCAATACGTGGGAGACCCTGCGTCTGCGGCTACGGCGTCGTTGGACATCGTGTATCGACCCTTCTGGCCCGAGCGTGACCCGGCCGATAGCGCGAGGCCGGTGGCCACGTTGCCGTTCGCGGCGACGCTGATGACCCCGAAGCAGGGATTACCCGGGGTCAAGGATTTCAAGACGGCGCACGTGCTCTACCAACAAAGCATTGGCAACGACCTCCGTTCGGCACGGCCGAGCGTGGTACTTCATGATGCAACCCGGGCGAAGTTTGCGGACATCGCGGAGTTCTTCACGGGGAACGCACCGGCGCCCTCGGACGTGCCGGCCGGGGTGTACCGGACCCTGTATCAAGGGAAGTATTATTTCCCGAACCTGCCTCCGCACCTGGGCAATCGGTTGTACATCGATCCCAACCGCGGGGCCAAGGGAGCCTTGGTCTTGGTGGGCGAGTACAAGCAGGAGGTCCTGGGCGAGAGTTACCTAATGCTGAACGTGCTCAGGGGAAGCGACCTTGCGGCCGTGAAGGCCTTGTGCCCGGAGGGCGACGTGGACGGTCGCGCCACTTGGGAACGGCTTGTGGATGCGTTGGCGACGGATGTGGAGACCTTCGTGGAGAACCCGCAGGTGCCGGGCACGTACATCCCGAATGCCAGCCAGACGGTGAGCATTGGGGTGGGCGAATTGGCGGAGGTCAGGAATGCCAATACGCCGGTCGATAGCTATGCGTTGAGCGCAACCGGTCCGGGGTCGGGCTATGTGACCTTGCTGGAGGCGAGTGGCACGGACCGCACGCAGGATGGCGACCCGGTGGCCATGCACATCTTCCGGGTGGGCGGCGGGCTGAATCGGGGCGAGGTGAAGGTGATTCCCTCGGCGAATCCGCTGAGCGAGCTCGTGACCTTCCAATACACGGGCGACATGGCCGGGCGCCATGGGGAGTTTGAATACGAATGGAAGATCGCCGCGCCGGTGGACGGGTTCCCGCCCGAGCCGGATGCGACGATGTCGCGGTACCTTTCGTTGTCGGCGGTGGGGACGGACCAGCCGCGCCAGGTGATTGGTGGGGCGGGCATCCAGGCGTTGGGCGACAACTATGTCGTCATGCGTTACCGGCCGGTGTCGCCGGCGCATCCGTTGTACAAGGAGGATCCGGCCAACGAGGACTGGTCTGAATGGACGGAGCCGGCGTTGGCGGAGGGATGGATCAAGCGGGTGTTGGCGGGGATCAACCCGTTCAACCAGCGGGTGACGGACCTGTTCAACAACAAGGTCAACACCGACGTCAGCATCCTGACGCAGGCGGGCAAGCGTTGGGAGGGCGACGTGGCCTTCAACTTGGACACGATCAACAACTACGGGTTGATCGAGATCTATGAGACCGTGCTGAGGCGTGGCCGCATGCTCAGCATCGAGTCCGGGTACAACTATGGCCCGGCGAATGATGCCTTGCTGCTGGCGGCGGGCTACCTTAGCGACCTGTACATGATGGTGGGCAACGAGGCCTGGGCCGACGCGGCGAACCCGACGATTGGGATTGGCACGGCGGACAAGACCTATGGCGACGTGGCCACCGCCCTGTTCGCGTTCAAGGGCCAGGTACCGACCCTGCTGGAGGAAGAACTGGGATTGTTGCGCGGTCGAGATGACTTCCTCATGCCTGGGGTGGAGGTCACCCCCGTGTACAATCGCATGATCTGGAACTACACGCGCGGCATTGACTCGGGCGAGGTGATCTATGCGTTGAACTACAACATCAAGGAGAAGGCGGACGGGACGCCGGACGGGGTGATCAACGCGGAGGATGCGGCCTGGATGTTTCCCCAGGGCCATGGCGATGCCTATGGGCATTATCTCACGGCATTGAAGGGATATTATTCGCTGTTGATGAACGACTACTTCGACTGGGTGCCCCGGATCGAGGCGGTGAACGTGCTGGGGAAGCCGGTGTCGGTGGATTACCAGGACGAGCGCAAGTTCGCCAAGGCGGCCTCGGCATGGGTGAGGGCGGCGCAGCAGGTGTTCGAGTTGACCTGGCGCAAGGACTTCGCCTCGGTGAAGCAGTCCGGCTGGGGACACCTTTCGGAGACCCGCGAGAACACGCGCCGGACCTACACCGACTCGGCGACGGGCAGCACCCGGAACTCGGTGCGGCGCTGGGGCGCGGATCATTGGGCGACTCGGGCGGGGCAGGGCAATTACCTCAATTGGCTGGCGGGCAACGCCATCCTCCCGGCCGTGGACCCGGACCCGACGCACGAGGGCATCCAGAAGGTCGATCGGACGACGGTGCCGGAGCTGAGGGAGATGGCGGAGACGGCACGGGCGTTGGAGACGGCGATGGACAACTGCGAGGGCGGCCTTTCGGTGCTGGGGATCTCGGAGTCCGGAATGGCCATGGACCTGAATCCCAACGCGGTGGTGGGACAGGAAGGCGGGACGCACTTCGAGCAAGTCTATGAGAGGTCGGTGCGGGCGTTGGGCAATGCGGTGGGTGCCTTCAACGAGGCGAAGGATGTGACGCAGTTGATGCGATCCGAGCAGGATTCGCTCACGGAGTTGCAGGCCCAGATCGCGCGCCAGGAGCTGGCCTATGAAAACCGGCTGATCGAGCTGTATGGAACGCCTTACCCCGACGACATCGGGCCAGGCAAGCTGTACAAGCAAGGCTACGCCGGGCCGGACCTGGTTCACTTCTCGTTCGTGGACCTCCCCGAGGTCGATTTCCCCGGGACATGGAACTACGGCTATTACACGAGCTTCGACGTGGAACTGCGCGACGTGCCGTCGGATTGGGGCAGCAAACTTTACAAGGACATGAACTTCACGGGGATCTTGCCATCCGACGCCAACCCCGTGTTGATCGATGGCCATGCTCGGAACGGGATCATGGTGAAGCCCTCGCCGACGCGGAAGGGTTTCTCGTCCTACCACCTTGTGTTGGACATCGGGCCGCATGGATTTGCCATGAAGCCGCGGACGTGGCAGAGCCGCAGGGCGTCGCCGGGCAGGATCCAGCAGGCCATTTCCGAACGTATCTCCGCCCATGAACGTCTTCGGCAGGAGATTTACCTGATGTCGGCTGACATTGCGTCGATCGACAAGAACATCGCGGTCTTCAAAGCGGCCAACGCGGGGTACAACCGCGTTCGGAGCATCAAGACGGGGATCTACAATTCCGAGCGTGTCCTGGAGAAAGCCGAGTTTGCCGGCGAGATCATGTCGATGTTTGAGGAGGACGTGATCGACATGCTCGAGAAGGTGGCGGATGGGGCGGCCGAGGCCTTGCCCAGGGCGTTCATCGCGGGCGTTGCATCGGGCGGCGATCTGACCTCGGCCGCGCGCGGGGGCCTCAAGGCTCTGGGCGTCACGACCGAGACCGTGAAGAAGGGCGTCAAGCTGGCGCGCGAGATCGTGCTTAAGTCCCTGAAGCTCGCGACCGACTCGGCCAAGGCCTACAAGGAGTTTCACCTGATTGACCCGATTGAACGGGAGACGGCGCTCTACGAAGCGGTCAATGGGTTGATTGGGGCGATTGAGGCCAACCAAGTGCGGTATTCCACGATCAACCTGTTGCTTCGTGAGTACGACGACTCGCAGCGCGCGCTCCAGTCCTTGCTGGCCGAGGGCGACCGCGTGCAGGCCGAGCGCGAGGTGTTCCGACGGCAGACGGCGTCGGTGGTGCAGGGCTACCGGACGCGTGACGCGGCATTCCGCGTGTTCCGGAACGAGAAGCTGGAGCGTTACAAGACGATGTTCGACTTGGCATCGCGGTACGCCTTGCTGGCGGCCAACGCCTACGATTACGAGACGGGCCTTCTGGGGACTTCTGCTGGGCGCGACTTCGTCCGTGGCATCACGTCGTCCCGGGCCTTGGGCGTGATCCGGAATGGGCAGCCTCAATTTGCCGGGAGCAGCACCGGCGATCCTGGCATCTCCAGCTCGTTGGCGGAGATGAAGGCGGATTGGGATGTGTTGCGAGGGCGCCTTGGCTTCAACAATCCGGACGCCTATGGGACCACCGCGTCGTTGCGCATGGGCAACTATCGCATCGAGCCCGGCGCGAATGGAGATGCCGCGTGGAAGGACGTGCTGAGCAAGGCGTATCGGGCGGACCTGTTGGCCGACGCGGACATCCGGCGTCATTGCATGCAGGTGGATCGCGGCGACGGGTTGCCGGTGCCGGGCTTGGTGATCCAGTTCCAGACCACCATCGAGGAGGGTTTGAACCTTTTTGGTCAACCCTATGGCGCCGGAGACAAGCGGTTCAGCCCGAGCTCCTTTGCCACGAAGATCTTCGGGATGGGCGTGGCCTTGGAGGGATACCGTGGGATGGACATGCCCGTGAGCAACGGCGGCACGGGAGGCACAACGCCCACCGATCCAGACTCGTGGTTCCTGGACCCGTTGGCGTTGGGCGGGAGCCCGTATGTGTATTTGATTCCGGTGGGCGTGGACTTCATGCGCAGCCCGCCCTTGGGCGACGCGGGCGGGGTTCGCTCGTGGGCGGTGGAGGACTTGGCCATCCCGATGCCGTTCAACATCGGCGCGTCCGAGTACGCGACGAAGAAGTTGTACCAGTCGGCGGACTCGCTAAGCGAGCCGATGTTCGAGATCCGCAAGCACCAGAGCTTCCGGCCGGTGCCGACGGCGGCGGTCTTCTCGCCGAACCTCTACACGGCCAATGGCACGCTCCAGCGGTCGCAGTACACGAACAACCGTCTTGTGGGGCGATCCGTGTGGAACAGCCAATGGAAGCTGGTGATCCCGGGCCACACGCTCTTGGCGAATCCCCAGGAAGGCTTGGACCGGTTTCTCCAGACGGTGCGGGACATCAACCTGCACTTCGTGACGTATTCGTACTCGGGGAACTAGACGGGCATCGCGGCCGCGAGGAACAAGGATCACATGAAAGCGAATGGAGAACGAGCAGGGCGCCCGCACGGGGCATGGTTCGGGGCGCGTGTTGGGGTCATGGTCGGAGGGTTAGCAACCATGGCCATGGCACTTCACGCGTTCCCGCCCGCGCCGCACCAGACGTTGCACGGGACGGTGCGGGATGAGCAGGGAAACCCGTTGAACCTGCCGAAGGCAACCGTGGTGCTGGAGACGCCCGGGGGGGCCTTGGTGACGGCGGCGATCCGCACGACGACCGACGTGGACGGCAACTACGAGATCTTCGCCCCGATGGACAGCGGGGTCACGAGTTCAAGGTACAAGCCGTCGGCGATGTTCCCGGCGGTGGCGTTCCGGCTGAAGGTGCGGGTGGGGAACGTGACGTATCTGCCGATCGAGATGAGCGGGGTGAACGGGTTGGTGGCGGAGCCCGGGAAGACGGCACGGGTGGACCTGACGTTGGGGGAGGACGCGGACGGGGACGGGATGCCGGACGCGTGGGAGCGGACGTTGATGGCGGCGACGGGGCGTGGGGGAACGATCGGGGACGTGAAGCCCCATGCGGACGATGACGGGGATGGGATCAGCAACTTGAGGGAGTACTTGGCAGGGACGTATGCGTTTGATCCGGGCGATGGGTTCGTGGTGACGGCGAAGGGGGTGCAAGAGGGTCGATCGGAGCTGGAGTTCCTTGGGTTGCGGGGGCGGACGTACACGGTGGAGGCGTCGGCGGACATGACGGGATGGAGGGCGGTGAGGTTTGGATTGGCGGGGGAGGCGAGCAACGCGCCGGAGCGGGACCGGTACATGGCAGACGACGTGAAGCCGGTGCGGGTGCGGGTGGCCCCGGGGGCCACGGTCGAGGAGCAACGGTTCTTCCGGGTGAAGGTGCATTGAGGACGGGATGAAGGAGGAGGGGCATGGCCGGGGCTGGAGGATGAGGCGTGCGGGGGTGCGTCAAGGGTGGATGGCCACCGCGAGCGCGGCCTTGTCTGCCGGTTTGGCGTGGGGTGGGGAGCTTTCCCTTGGGCACGGGACGATCGTTGGCGGGGCAGGTTCGGGGCGGGTGGACGGGTGGTTGCTGGAGGGAACGGCCGGGCAGGTTGTGGCAGACAGCATCGGGACCTTGACGGCGGGCGGGGACCGGTTGCAGGTGGGTTACCCGGTGCAGGCAGCGACATGGAACCGGCCTCCGGTGGTCGGGGGTGACTCGGTGGACCGGACGAAGGGTTCGCGGGTTACGAGGGTGTTGATCACGACGTTGATGGAGAACGACACGGATGCGGACGGGGACGCGTTGAGGTGGGTGGGGGTGGGCGGGGCGACGCCTGCTGGGGCCGAGGTGATGGTGATGGAGGGGTTCGTGGTGTATGTGGCGCCGTCCGGGGAGGCGGGGCACGGGAGCTTTGAGTACGAAGTGGAGGACGGGGAGGGCGGGCACCGGGTGAAGGGGATGGTGACGGTCATGGAGACCGAGAACCTTGGGGTTGGGGTGCAACCGAACGCGGTGTCGCTCAAGGTGGTGGGAGGGGACCGGGTATTCACGGGGATTGGGGTTCCCGGAAGGCGGTATCGAGTGCAGTACACAACGGATGCCGGGGTGCCGTACACGTGGCGTGAGTTCGAGCCCGTGGCGGAGGTGGAGGCGGCGCGGAACGGGGCCTTGGGGGTTTTCCGGGTGGTGGACCGTGGACCGTTGGAGGGGTTGAGGTTGTACCGGGCGGTGGCGGCGCCTTAGCCGGAACGATTCAGTTGGATCGGTCGTGCTTGCTCGATCTGCTTGCGCAAATCCTTCGTCGTTCGCTCGTTACGGGCCTCGTACCGGCCCGCGCCTCGCTCACTCCTCGGCTTGCACAAGCATCTGCTTCGCAAT
>CAIYFP010000280.1 GCA_903925515.1 uncultured Verrucomicrobiota bacterium | reverse complement strand
GTGAGCGAGGCGCGGGCCAGCTCGAGGCCCGTAACGAGCGAAGGACGAAGCTCTTGCGAAAGAAGATCCAGCAAGCACGACCGATCCAACTGAATCGTTACGGCTTAGGAACAACCCGTCCTCACTCCACTGGACCGATGCCGCGCGGCGGTCGAGCAGGGACCCCGGACGGAATCACGAAGTAATTGTATTCCGCATCGTAAGGGCCCCGAGAAACGATGCCCATCTCTCGCTTTGCGAAGTCGCGCAGTTCGGGCTTAAACAGCACGTAACGACTCACGCCATGGTCCCGGGCAATTTGAAACACCCGGGCCGGATCGATTTGGCCCGACCAGTAGCGCTTTAACGGAAGCAGGGCGATCTCCGGCGGAACCAGCTTCCGCGCATGAAACGCAACGATGGGCCGGTCCGTGAACACCCAACGCTCGCCCGCCGCGTCCGTCCGAAGCCGGTTCACCAAGGGGACATCGGCCACCTTGGGCTGGTCGCGGAGATTCATGGTGACATCGGCGATCCGGAGCACGACGAACGCTCCCATGGCACAGAAGCCGACCCCTGCCGCCAACCAAGGCATCCGACCCCATGAGCCATCCGTGGGCTTGGGCGAGACCAACCTCCTGAAAACCATGCCGCTGCCATGGCCGACGAGCCAGCACACAGGAATGCCAAAGTGGATTGTGTAATAATTCCAATAGGGTCGATTCAACGAGTGCATCACGCACGCCGTGCCGAAGATCATGATCGGAACCCAATCGAAAACCCTGCGCGACCGCGCCACCATCCACGCCCCGGGCACGGCGGCAAAAAGGAACTGCCATCCCTCCAACACGTCCCCCATGCCAAACGCATGCTCCCCCGACGTTGCCAAAGTCCGTCTGACTTGCGGCGAGAAATGGGACTCCAGCACCATCCCAATCCCTGGCCCATCGCCCGGGGGAAGCTGGAGCCACGCCAAGGCGGCGACCAACAAGGCGCCGGCGAACGCCGCACTTACCCAAACGACAAGCCTCCCATGCCGGCGCAGCCGCCAGCCCTCGGACCTGCCGGTGTTTCGCGCCATGTCCTGGAGGCCCCCGGTCGCAAGCAGGCACGCGGCGACGGCGGGCCCAAACAATGCGACGGTAAGCTTGGTTCCCATCCCCAAGCCAAACACCATTCCCGACCACGCCACGAACGAAGCCCTGCCCGAATCGAAATGCCGATGAAGGAACCAAAGCGTCGCCACGCCCATGAACATCGTGGGAATTTCCAACATGGCCGACACCGACAACGGGATGAACCGCGGCCATGCCATGAGGCACAGCACCGACACGGCGGCCGACAATCTCCCTGAATCCTTGCGAACCATGTCGTGCAGCATGAGGAGCAGCCCGGTTGCCATCGCAATGCTCACCGCACGGGCCATGCCCGCCGAGGGGCCAAACACCCTGAACACCATGGACACGATCCATGAATGAAGGGGCGGTTGGTCGTTCCAGACGGGTTGATAAAGCGCGAAGCCCTCGTGCAACATCCACGCCTTCAACAACTCAAATCCCTCGTCGCCGCCGAACGCGAACGCGTTTGCGACGTCGATGTGGAGGGCGAGGGCAACGGCGATCAAGGAGGCAATCGCAACGGGCGCAAGGCGCGATCGGAAGGGTGATTTCATGCGCGGGATGAAGAGTTCAAGTGAAACGGGGGCCCCTGCCGGGCCCCCGCGTGCGAAACGACAACCGACGGGATTTCAGCCGCCAGTAACGCCCCCGTACCTGTTTTGGCAATCGCCCTTGGTCACGAGGCGGCAGTAGCCCTGTTCAAAGCCCAAGGCCGGGTTCGACGGCAACGGAGACCACCAATTGCAGCGGCTCAAGATGAGGCCCATCGTGCAGTCGTAGTAGTGCTCCTTGGTGTATCGGTCCTCGCAATCCTCGGTGCTATTCACCCGATTCAACATGCCACCGAGTCGGCTGTAGATCGTGACCGGGATGGTCCTTGCGGCATCCTTGTAGGCGAAGACCTTGTAGCAATCGCCGGCACTGCCGCACATTATGGAGGGGCCTTGTCGCCAACTCGACGCGATCCAGCCGCAGCTCCAGTGGCCAGCCGCCGTGGCCGGCAACGCGTTGAGCATGGCAGCCAACAAGATGGCGGCCGCCAACCTGCTTCGTTCAAGGGTCTTGTTCATGCTTGGTTCTCCTGTTCTTGTTGTCTCATTGCTTGTTTGTTGCTGTTTTGTTGTGTTCGGCATGTCTTGCACGTCGCTGCTTAACAACGATGACAAGCATGCCAAATGTCAGGGCGAGGAAGCACACGATGAAGAGCGCGCGACCCAGGAGGGACCTTGTCTCGCTAGCCTCCCGCAATCGATCGTGATTCCGCATGTCATTCGTGATCTGGCTCATGCGGGCCACGATCTCGGGGTCGGCCAGCAGTTCCTCGCGGCCGAGCCAGTTCGTCGTGCCGTAATCCACAAACCAACCGTCGCCTTGCGACGGAACAAGCCGGTAATCGGCGACCTGCGTCCAGCTTGCTAGAGCGGGAAGCTCAAGGCGCCCGGGGATTCGCCGGACGCCCGACACGGTGATCGTGAACCGCATGGAGGCGACGTTGGTCCCTTTGCGCACGTCCACCGCATGAACGCGGCGAACAGCCTCCACCGGGATGGCCAAGGATGCGTCCGGATGCTGCCGAAACGTGAACTCATCGAGCAACATGGGCTTCCCACCGACGTCCACGAACATCTCGGCCTTGTCGATCCGGCCCATGGCATTGGTGGTGATGATGACTTGGTCGCATGCCCTTTGCGCTCGATCCTGCAACGCGACGAGGTTCGGCACATTGGGAAGTCGTTGCCAGTCCAGTTCAGGGCACGAAGGGCGACAAAGGGCATACCACAGGGCCTGCATTTCACCCGTCCCCCCGGCCGGAACGGGTCCCGGCGAGATGCTGGCTGCGGCGTTGGTCGATGGGCCCGCAAGCGAGAAGAAGTCCGTTCCGTCCGAGAAGTGAAGCGTCTCGGCCTCGTATCCATCGACTGCGTGACGCTGGCGCATCAGCCATCGACATCCGTCCACGATGAGTTGGAATCGTGTCACGGACCTCAGGGCGTCGGGGGAAACCTTGGCTCCGGACCTCATTCTGAGAAGGTTGGTGTGTATCAGTTCCCGGACGCATTCGCCCTCGATCTCCAAGGGCATGCGGCTTGGCTCGGCACCCTCGGCGAGCGGGATGAGGAAGCTCAAGGTTAGGACGAGGATGGATCGATGAACGTTGTGCATTGGGGATGTTTGGGTTGATTCCATGAGTTGGGGTTACGGCACGTTCGGCTCCCCCGGCGAATGGCCTTGCGTCGGTCCATGGGCAGTCACCCGATGGACTCTTGAAAGGACCTTGCACGCGGCGGTTCCGAGACAGAGATAGGCCAGCAGGAGCGTGGCGAAGGCCGAGGCTTGGGAGTCGGTCAACTTCAGCAAGTTGGCAACGTCGCCGAGGCAACCGCATGGGACAGGCTCGGCGACGACCATCAGGGCGGTGCGATACAGCAGGAACAACGAGCATAGGAAACCCAGCGCGAGGGTTGGGTTGGCCGGGGTTCGGGACACGATGATGGCAAAGCCGACGAGTATCTCGAGCAGGCCGGAAGCTCCGGCGATGCCGCGACGTGTCATGAACCAAACAACCGGATCTGGCTGGTCCAAGGCCGGCACGGCGTTGGCCGTAATCACAAGCTTGGCAATGCCGGTCAGGATTAGGATAAGCGCCGCGCTTCCGAGGAAGGCACGAGGGAATTGTTCGACAAAACGATTTCCCGGCGACAGCTCGTTGGCCGGTGCGCCTTGGTTGCCGGATGACCCCGTGCGGTTGGGAACCTTGAGGATCAAGCCGGAATTCGGCACGGGTTGTTCCGTGGTTGAAGGATCGTTGTCCATGGGCTTGAAGCGTGGCCTACGCGAGTCGGCCTTCGAACACCGACTGTCAATGGACGATGTTTGGATTTTTATTGGTCGGGTCCCCTGGTCTCGTTCAGCTCGGTCTCAACGTGCCATGCCGTATCAGCCACGCGTCATGGGCCTCCCGGGAGCGGGCTTGGTTTGCAGGTCTTCGAGGAGGATTGGCCGAGATCGGGGCCTCGCGATGGCCCGGATTCACCCAAATCCTCGCGCAAGGAGGTGGGAAGCTCGCGATCCGAAAGGGGGCGAGTTGCGGCAGGCTTTGTGCCAACACGCGTTCGTAGCGGATGGGCATGAGCGTCTTCGCGTCTTGGCGTGCTGAAATCCCGGCGGCATGCATCCCGGATTCAGCGCCTTGGAAGGCATGGCGCTTGAATCACGCCAAGAGGCGAGGAGGCGAAAAACCCCGATGGATCCACCCTCTGGCAGAGCCGCGCTTGGCGAGAGCCCTTCACTCAAAAAAGCCTTGGGAGTGGATTTGGCCTTCAACAACCGCCTTGCCATGGTCGCAAGGCCTCCGCTATCCCTCCGTCAACCCAAGTGTTTGCCAACATGATCTTCCCATCCACCGCGTTTGGATCGCCTCAAGCTGTTGCCCGCCGTCCTTTGCATGCCCATGCGTTCACCCTGACCGAGCTGCTGGTCGTGCTCGCGATCATCGGGTTGCTGGCGTCCCTGGTGTTGCCGGGGCTTGGGGCAGCACGCCGCCGCGCGGCCACGGCGGCTTGCCTCAACAATGCCCGGCAAGTCGCGCTGGCTTGTCACCTTTACGCGGGAGATTCCGGGGACCAATGGGTTTTGAACGTGGACGGCATGAATGGAGGCCGCACCAACTGGGTTGCAGGGGACGCGACCGACGCGCCAGGCCACACCAACATCGCGTTGTTGGCGGACCAGAGGCGCTCGTTGCTGTCGGCGTACCTGACCGCGCCCAAGTGCTACAAGTGCCCGTCGGACAAGAGCTCCTATCCGAGAAGCATCTCGATGAATTGCCGACTGAATCCTCATCGGGGATTCGGGCTGCCTCCGCGATGGATAGGTGGCGAGGGAAGCCGGTTTCGGGTGTTCCGAAAGCTAGGTGATCTTGTCCGGCCTTCGTCGGTTTTCGTGACCTTGGACGAGTCGGAGGGGTCGATCAACGACGCCTACTTCGCGGTTGACTTGAGCCACACGGGGACGGCGGAGGGCCATGGGTTGGTGTCGCCGTTCCATGTCATTGATGTTCCGTCGGTCGAACACGAGGACGGGGCCGTCTTCTCGTGGGCGGACGGGAGCGCGACTCGGCGCCGGTGGGCCAGTCCGGCGACGTTCCGTGGCATGAGGCCCAAATCCCATGTCAGGCGAGCCAGCCCAGACGTGGATTGGCTGCAATCCCACTGTTCGCATGAGTGACCGCGCGAGGAGCGGCCCGGGCGAGCACTGGGTTCAATCCCCGGCTTGGCATCCTGCTGTCATGACCCATGACTGGGCACTTGGCTTGCAAGGTCACCGTCGTCGTTCCCGAGGATGCGCCGCGGGCCGGGATCGAGGGTCCGAGCCCCGAGTGTTTTGACGGCTGGCGTGTGGGATTCCAAGAACCGGTGGTTGGGTAGCCGGGCCGAGGAGCAAGGGCTGACGTTGTTTCCCGGCCCGGGAGCATGGGCCCTCGGCGCACCCTTCCTATCGCAGCGCCTCCCAGCCCAGCTTGGCCGTGAGGGCCAGCACCACGGTCAGGAACACGGGCCGGATCACCTTGGCCCCCGCCTTGATGGCAAGGCGCGACCCAAGGTACGCCCCGATCACTTGCCCCGACGCCATCACCAGCCCGATGCCGGCATGGACCGAGCCCGAGGCCATGAAGCATCCGAGCGAGGCGAGGTTGCTGGTCAGGTTCATGGCCTTGGTGACGCCCGTCGCCGCGCGCAGGTCCAACCCCTGCATGACCACGCACGCCACCATCCAGAACGAGCCCGTGCCTGGCCCGAGGAATCCGTCGTAGAAGCCCAGCAACGCACCCAACACCATGCCAAACGGCAGGGTGGCCATGCGCGCCGGGCGCGCCTCGGTCCCGAGGTCGGGCTTGAACGCCGTGTACAGCGCCACCAGCCCCAGCACGGCCGGGATCAGGCGCCGAAGCCACCCCGGGTCCAGCCGTGTCACCGTGGCCGTGCCCGCCATGGCCGCGACGAACGTCATCGCCATGCCGGGCCACCAGCGTCGCCATGGCAGCAGCCCCGCCCGCGCATAGTTCCACGTGGCCAAGGCCGTCCCGCACATGGACTGAAGCTTGTTGGTGCCCAACGCCACCTGCGGCGGCAACCCGGCCGACAGCAACGCGGGGACCGTGAGCAACCCCCCGCCGCCCGCGATCGCGTCCACGAACCCCGCCACCATTCCCACCCCAAACAACGCCGCACCCACCCCGCTCCACTCGATGGTCACCTCCCAAGACAACCCCGCCGCACCTTGCATGGCAACCCGATGTCCTGCCTTCCCGGGTCCATGCGCAAGGAATTCATGGGTGCCCGGTTCGCGCCCCGCGCGGCGCCGACGGAGGGTGGACCCGGCACGATCTCTTCGTGTCTTCGCGCGACCAAAAACAGCGTCTCGTTCGGCGATCCCGGGCGTCAGGGAGCGGGGCATCGCTCGCACGAGGATCAGGGCCATGGCCGGCTCGTGGGCGCTCAAGCAAGGGTTCATGCCCATCCGCCACGAGGGAATGTTGGCACCAAGCCCGCCGCAACTTGCCCGCTTGCGGACCGCAAGCCAGCCAACTTCCTGCGCGAGGATTTGGGGGCATCCTGCTTCTGGCACGTCACCCAGCCCGAGCCGAGCCGGCCCTGTCATGTTTCCGCCGGGTGAGGTCTCGGATGGATCCCATAGGGCCCCTTTGCCTTGATGGGACGTCCGTTTCCTTGCCTTGAAGCCCTCGTGGACTGCCTTCTTTGGGGTCACTCGTCCAGCACGCGCCCGGCCTCGCGCAACAGGGTCACGGCCGCCAAGACCTCGTACCACGGGGGAAAACTCGGCGGGAACTTCGCCCGATGAAGGAACTCGTCCGGGATGAGCGCGCGCCCCTTCGCCATCGCGGCCCACGCCTCGTCCTTCCTCCCAAGCCTGCGTGAGGCGATGGCCATGACCGCCCACGCCTGGCTGTCCCGGGATGGGGCGTGCTCGGGTTGCGCCAGGAGTTCCTGCGCGGCCTCCAACGCCTCCTGCATCCGACCTTGCCGAAGCCGAATGATGGCCTTCAGCAAGCGCAGGTTCGGGACCCATGCCGGGTCCGTGTTGGCGCCCCCCGCGAACCTTGCGAGGTCCAGCGCCTTCTCCATCACCCCGGACCCCGGCCTCGGCGGCAGGATCAACGCCGCCCGCGCCAACCGCCCCGCCGCCGCCGCGTCCTTCGTCCCCGCGAACCGCTCCATCAAGGCCAGCGCGTGCCGATGGAAGGCCTCCTCCCGCCCCGCCGTTGCCTCCGCCATCAGCAACTGGCAACCCACCCAATGTTCTCCAGGCTCAAGGTCGAGCCACGAAGCCAACGCGTCCGCCGCCTGTCCCCATGCCGAGTCGCGCAGTCCTATCTGGAACCGGCCCAGCGCAAGGTTCCTCGCCGCATCCCGAGTGGCCTGCGCGTCCGCGCCAAGAACGGCCGTCCGGCGACGCACGCATTCCTCGATCCATGGCAGCCCTTCCTCAAACCGCCCCATCGCCACCAACGTGCCGCCTAGGTTCCCAAGGACCTCGAGCGTTTCGACATGGTCCGCCCCCAACGCGCCTCGCATCGCCGGGAGGAGTTCGGAGAGGGCGGACACCGCCCCATCCAATCGTCCCCCGCGAAAGAGGGCGTCCGACCAGTGGCTCATCGCCCGCAAGACGTTCAGATCTCCCGGGTTCGGCATGGCCTTCCACTCGTCCAGCAGGGTCCCACCCAGCTTCAGCGCCTCGTCCACG
>CAIYFP010000279.1 GCA_903925515.1 uncultured Verrucomicrobiota bacterium | reverse complement strand
CCCAAGGACCCCATCCGTTCACCCTCTCCAAAAAGCCCGGGCGTTCGAGGATGCGGACCTTGATACCCATCTGGTGCGCATGGTGGCCGTCACGGACCTTGCGTGGCTTTCCGGCAGGACGCCCGGGGACATCGCCGCCCATGGGCGCCGCTGCGTCGGGGATCCCAACGGCGGAAGCGGGGCACGGGGTGAGCTCGACGCGGTGCTGGAGGAGGCATTCCTTGGGCCGCGGTGTGATCATCGGCCGGTGTTTGCCGCGTTCTACGAGGACTTGATGGAAGAGTTGGCGGACCGCGCGGGCGCGACATGGGCCAACCAGGTTCGGGACCGGCTTGGCCTGTACCATCTCAACTCGTGGGGCGGGACATTCCCGATCCCGGTCTTCCTGTTTCGGTATCCGCTGAGGGACGTGCCCCGCGAGAAGGGCGTCACGGGGGCCAGTCGTCGTCCGTTGGTGGTCCCGACCGTGCTGGATCACCGTTTTTCCGAGGCGTTCTGCCCGTCGCCGCAGGTCATGGTTGCGTGCCAACTGGTGGACATCGGGCCTGTCCCGGCAAAGCAGCCGGCGCGGGAGGTGTTGCACCCGTTCATGCCGATGAAGGCGCAGCATCTGTATCGGGTGGGCGAGGTGAACCGTCCGGTTCCGTCTGATCTTGGTCCCGCGCGGAGGGAGCACCTTGAGTGGCTGCGGCTTTTGTCCGGGGACGCCACCCATGCCACGGGTACGGACGGAGATTTGTTCGTGGAGTGAACATCCCCGAGTCATGGCTGGAGCGGGTGAGAGGCCACGATGCGTCGGGCTGGCTCGGGGCATTCTGCCGGGATCGCAAGGCGGCGGTGTCGGAGCTTCTTTGGAACCGGTTCTACCATGGCCCGTTGAACGTCCTCGGGCGCGGCCATGTTCTGGCAGGCTGGCTTGAGGCGGTGGGCGACGAACATGGGTTCGCGGGCATGCTGGACGAGGCATGCTCCGAATGGGTGCGGTTGAACTGGGGGCGCTTTGACGAGGACGGGGTTCGGCAGGGGTCCGCATGGATGTGTGCCGCGAGCCTTGTGGAGTTCAGCGCGAGGCTTGGGCCCGGAAGCCGACTTGGCAGGACGGCCGGGGAGCTGCGCGCTCGGTTCGCGGGGCGGGAGACGTTCCTTGGCAGCTTCTCGACCTCGCCGACCGCGGATCCCCTTGGCGTTTACCTTGCGGCCGTGGCGGAGTTCCAGGGCGCGGATCGTTCCATGGCGGCCATGTGGCATCGCATGTGCGACCTACCAGACGGGGTGCCGCCGTACCATGCCCGGTACGCGATGCTGGGCTTGCGCCGTTTGCCCGCCGCCGACCCCGTCGAGGCGGGCACGCTGCGGGCGGAGGTTGTCCGTGGCCCGGTGCGTTTGGCCATGGGCTTTGACCGGTTGGTTCGCGAGCGGGGGATGCCAGAGGCCTTGGCTCAGGCAACCTTCGGGCCGGTGATCTCGCAGGTGGGTGCTCTCCAGGGTTCCGCAGCTTGCCGAGGGGTCGATGCGACTTGGCATGGGCCGTGGGTGGGATGGGCAATCGGGTGGAGACAACGGGGGCGGGGCGGGGGCACGGTTGGGGCCGTGGCAACCTTGATGAGGCGTGGTGGATTGACGGTGGTGGAGCATCCGTTGCTGGGGCGTTCGCTGACATGCCTGCGGGACCGGGGGACGCCGGTGCCCGAGTTCCGGAGGAACCTCTTGCAATGCGGTCGGCTCCTGGCGTTCGAGGCGACGCGCGGGCTTGGGACGCGACGGCGGACCGTGGAGACGCCGATGGCGCGCGCGGCGGGGGTGGAGTTGGCGCGGCGGGTGATCTTGGTGGCGGTGTTGCGCGCGGGGTGGTCGTTGCTGGACCCGTTCCTTGAGCTGGTGCCGGACGCCTTGGTGGGGTTCGTGGGGCAACGTCGGGACGAGACGACGCTGCGGCCGGAGACGTACCTGTTCAAGGTGCCGCGGGACGCGACGGCGGAGGTGTTCGTGCTGGACCCGATGCTGGCGACCGGTGGGAGCGCGGTTTCGACGGTGACGTTGCTGAGGTCGCATGGGCTGAGGCGGGTTCGATTTTGCTGCCTCCTGGCTGCGCCGGAGGGCGTGGAGGCGTTGCAAGGGGCACACCCCGGGGTCCCGATCATCGCGGGGGCGCTGGACGCGCGGTTGAACGCGCAGGGGTTCATCGTGCCGGGGCTTGGGGACGCCGGGGACCGATGTTTTGGGACGTGAGGGCGTGATCGGGCGGGGGCGGCCCGGCTAGAAGAGGGGGCCAAGAATCCACGGGGCGAACTCCTCGTCGCCGATGCCGTGGACCTCGGAACGGGTGCGCTTGCCGGAGGCGACGGCGAGGATTTCCTCGAAGATGCGGCGTCCGACCTCCTCGACGGTCTCGGAGCCGTCGAGGATGGTGCCGGCGTTGAGGTCCATGTCGTCGCGCATCCAGTCGAAGAGGGTGGTGTTGGTGGCGACCTTGATGCAGGGCATGGGCTTGCAGCCATAGACGGAGCCGCGGCCGGTGGTGAAGACGCCGACGTTGCATCCGCCACACATGAGGCCGGTCATGCTGACGGGGTCGTAGCCGGGGGTGTCCATGAAGGCGAGGCCGGGCGAGGAGACGGGCTCGGCATAGTGATAGACGGCGGAGAGGGGCGCTTGGCCGCCCTTGGCAAGGGCACCGAGGCTTTTCTCGTAGATGGTGGTGAGGCCGCCGGCCTTGTTCCCGACGGAGGGGTTGTTGTCGATGGAGGCGTTATGGAGACGGGCGTAGTCCTCCCACCAGCGGATGAGGGCGAGGAGCTTCTCGCCGACGTCGCGCCGGGCGGCACGGCGGGTGAGGAGGTGTTCCGCGCCATAGATTTCCGGGGTTTCGGCGAGGACGCTCGCGGCGCCGCGACGGACGAGTTCGTCGCTGGCAAAGCCGAGCGCGGGGTTCGCGGTGATGCCGCTGGCGCCGTCGGAGCCGCCGCAGTTGAGGGCGAGGGCGAGGCGCGAGACGGGGAGGGTGGAGCGGCGAAGCGCGGCGGCGGCGGGGAGGAGGGAGCGGACGGCGGAAGCGGCGGCGTCCACGGTGCGGGCGACGCCGCCATGGGTTTGGATGTTGAGGACGCGGGGGGTGCCGTCCGGGGTGGCGAGCCCTTGGTCGCGGACGAGGCGTTCGACCTGGTTGACCTCGCAGCCGAGGCCGAGGAGGACCCAGCCGGAGATGTTGGGGTGGCGCGCGACGCCCGCGAGGACACGCTGGAGGAGGCGGGTGGGCTCGTCGTCGGGCATGGCGCAGCCGCTCTTGTGGGTGAAGGCGACGACGCCATCCACGCCTGGGAAGTCGCGGGCGAGGTCGGGACCCTTGAAGCGATCGGCGACGTAGCGGGAGACGGAGGCAGAGCAGTTCACGGAGGAGATGACGCCGAGGTAGTTGCGGGTGCCGGCGCGGCCGTCCGGGCGAGGGAAACCCTCGAAGGTGCGGACCTCATCCGGGCCAGCGGCGGGGAGGGGGACGACCTCGGTGCCGATGTCGGCGTCGCGTTGGAAGGAGCGGGCCTCGACGTTCTGGAGGTGGACGTGATCGCCGGCGCGGATGGGGCCGCGTGCGAAGCCGATGGTTTGGCCGTACTTGCGGACGGGGGAACGGTCGGGGATGTCGCGAAGGGCGAGCTTGTGGCCGCGGCCAACGTCGGAGCGGAGGGTGATGGGGCTGTGATCCCAATGGAGGGTGGTGCCGGCCTTGAGGTTGGACTTGGCGACGGCCACGTCGTCCTCCGGGCGGAGCCGGATGGCGACCTGGGAGAGGGGGATGGCAGACACGCGATGGATTGAACATGGGACGGAGGGCGCGCGCCAGCGCGGGCTTGGCTGGAAGGCGGGCCTTGGAGTTTCCGTCGTTGCCTCTCGGGCGCGGCGTTTCCTAGGGTTTGCGGGTGTCCCGGGCGAGCCCGTGCCAACGGGGCGGGGGGATGGGAGAGACAACACGCAAGAAGACTTGGACGAGCCATGGCGTATCTGAACGAGAACTACTTGAAGCTGAAGGCGGGGTATCTTTTCCCGGAGATCGGGCGTCGGGTCCGTGCGTTTTGCGACGGGAATCCCGAGGCGTCGAAGCGCCTGATCCGGTGCGGGATTGGAGACGTGACGGAGCCGTTGCCTTCGGCGGTGGTGTCGGCGATGCACCGGGCGGTGGACGAGATGGGGGTGCGGGACACGTTCAAGGGGTACGGGCCGGAGCAGGGATACGAGTGGTTGCGGGCGGCGATTGCGGAGAACGACTACCGGGCGCACGGGCTGGAGGTGGCGGATGACGAGGTGTTCGTGAGCGACGGGTCGAAGTGCGATTGCGGGGCGATCCTTGACATCCTCGGCGACCAGAACCGGATGGCGATCACGGACCCGGTCTATCCGGTGTACGTGGACACGAACGTGATGGCGGGGCACACGGGGGAGGCGGACGCGGCGGGCACGTACGCCGGGATCCATTACCTGCCGTGCACGGAGGCGAACGGGTTCATCCCGGAGCCTCCGGCGGAGGCGGTGGACGTGGTGTACCTGTGTTCGCCGAACAATCCCACGGGCGCGGCGGCGAACCGGGCGCAACTGGAGGCGTGGGTGGCGTATGCGCGGCGGCACGGGTCGCTGATCTTGTTCGATGCGGCGTACGAGGCGTACATCACGGAGCCGGGGATTCCTCATTCGATCTACGAGGTGCCGGGCGCGCGGGAATGCGCGATCGAGTTCCGGAGCTTCTCGAAGAACGGCGGGTTCACGGGGGTGCGCTGCGCGTTCACGGTGGTGCCGAAGACGTTGATGGCGCGGACGCGCGGGGGCGAGGCAAGGCCGTTGCATCCGCTGTGGCTGCGTCGGATGACGACGAAGTTCAACGGGGTCTCGTACATCGTGCAGCGGGGCGCGGAGGCGTTGTACACGGCGGAGGGGAAGGCGCAGGTGCGCGCGTTGGTGGAGCATTACATGGGGAATGCGCGGGTGCTGGTGGCGGGGGCACGGGATGCGGGCCTGAAGGTGCTGGGCGGGGTGAACGCGCCGTACATCTGGGTGGGCGCGCCGAAGGGGGTCACGAGCTGGCAGGCCTTCGACAAGATCCTGGGCGAGGCCAACGTGGTCATCACGCCGGGCTCGGGCTTTGGCGGCAATGGCGAGGGTTGGTTCCGGGTGAGCGCGTTCAACAGCCGCGCCAATGCCGAGGAAGTGGCGCGTCGCCTGAAGGCCTTGCGTTGGTAGGGACGCAGAGCGCGGGCGGGGGTGAAGGGATGAACGGGCCCGGGGTCGGGGAGGGATGCGTGGCGGCGTGGGAGGTCGCGGAGTACGACCTTGAGGGCACGTTGGAGGGCGGCCAAGCGTTTGGGTGGGAGCGTTTGGGGGACGGATGGGAAGGGGTGGTTGCCGGGCGTTGGGTGTGGGTGGGGCGCGACGGTGCCCGCGTGGAGGCGCGGACGGCCCTGCCGGTCGGGGATTGGGATTGGATCGAGGGGTATCTTGGGGTTCGCGAGGACCTCGCGGGGATGCTGGCGACGTTTCCCGACGACGAGCCGCTGCGGCAGGCGATGGCGTCGTGTCGGGGCTTGCGCTTGCTGCGGCAGGATGCATGGGAGGCGCTGGCATGTTTCCTGTGCTCGGCGACGAAGCAGGTGGTGCAAATCCGGGAGATGGTTCGCCTCATGCGGGAACGACACGGGAAGGAGGTGCCGGGCCCCGCAGGGCGCGTGGTCCGGGCGTTTCCGACGGCCGAGAGGCTCGCATCGCTGGACGAGGGGGCCTTGCGGGCGTGCAAGCTGGGGTTCCGGGCCCCGAACCTGTTGATGGCGGCGCGGGCGGTGGCGGAGGGGCGGCTGGAGCTTGGGGAGCTCCGACGGTTGCCGTTGGACGAGGCTCGGGCCCGGTTGATGGGCTTGCGCGGCGTGGGGAGGAAGGTTGCGGACTGCGTTTTGCTGTTCGGGCTGGGGTTTGAGCGGGCGTTTCCGGTGGACGTATGGGTGAGGAAGGCGTTGGCGAGGCTGTACTTTCCGAGGGCGCGACGGCTGACGGCGCGTCGGATCGAGCGGTTCAGCGAGACCCACTTTGGACCGCATGCGGGCCTCGCGCAGCAGTACCTGTTTCACCACGCGCGGACGCGGCTGGGTCGGGCGTGGGGAAGAGGAGGGGCGAGGGGCGAGGAGTGAGGAGTGAGGAGTGAGGAGCGGGAAGTGAGATGGGAGAACCCTGATCCGCGCGTCAGGCGTTTCCGGCTCAAGGCCCCTGCCTCGGCAGGCCGCCAGTTTTGGACGGGGATCGCATGGCAAGCTCATGAGTCCCATGGACTCCGGCCGGACTGCATCCTCGTGCATCGGCGTCCATCTGCGCCCTCTGCGGATTCACCCCTTCATCCGCAGAGGGCGCAGATGAACACAGATGTTGCCTCGGATGAGGCAACCGGCGGTCATGCCGGGATGGCAGCCCATCTGTTCCAATGGAACCGTCCGGCGGATCCGTGGGTGCGAATGGCGTCAGAATGTTTGTTGCCGGCGGGGTGGGCTGGGCGATGAGGCTGGAAGGGGCGTTGCGCCCAAAGTCCTGTTACCGTGGCCGCGACGCACACGAGTGCATGCGGCCACGGGCGACATGCCACGAACGACGGCTTACGATTGGTCGGCCGGAGGGATGGGCGCGACCTCCTCTCCCTCGTTGTTGCGGCGCGTGGCGCGGCGGCGATCCCGGGTGCGCATCCCGCCAGCAATGGCGTACTCCTCCGAATCAGTCCCGAACTGGGCTTGGATGGCCTTGAGCAGCCTGCTGGAGAAATCGGCCAGTTCGTCCCCTT
>CAIYFP010000278.1 GCA_903925515.1 uncultured Verrucomicrobiota bacterium | reverse complement strand
CACGCTCAAACTCCGTCTCCGGTCGTGGCCTTAACAGACGGCCCGCCAACTCACCCAACGCCGTTCGCGATCCAGTCCGCACAATGTCCGTCTCCCGGCCCACCGGCTCCTCCTCGTCAAACGGCAGCAACGCAGCCCGCTCCGGCATCTGGAACTCGCCATGGCCCAGCGCCCAGCGAAACGCCCAAAGCGCCGCCGCCGGAACAGCCACCGAACCCGTCAGCATGAGGATCAACATCACGGTCATGGCCGCCCTTCGTCCGCCTTACTCGAAACTCTGCACCTTCTTCGACCCCTCAAGCCGCTCCAGCAGCTTGGCCCGGCCCTGCGCCGTGTCCTTCCCCCACTCCGCCACATAAACCTCCATGGCACGATCGATCGAAAGCCGCGCAAGGTTCTCCTTCGCACCGTCGATCGCATACTTTCCAAGATCGGCCTTGGCCTCCTGCTCCAGCTTCTGGCGGATAGCAAGCCGGTTCCCGGCCGCTGCGGCATCCACGTCGGCCTCGCCTTGCCCCACCACCAGCCATGCCAGCACCCCGATGATGAGGAATGATCCCGACACGCCCACGAAGGTCGCGGCGACCTTGCGCATCGTGGCCGTGCAGCACGTGTTCTCGCTCATGATATTGCCTTGCCTTCCTTGGCCTTAGTGATGGGACTGGACCGCCCCCGCCGCCGGTATCTCATGATGCGTCACGGCCTCCTTGAGGCGCGGGTCACGCAGCGGGTACGGCGCCGCCGATCCGAAGTTCTTCAGGAACATGAACCCAAGGAACCCGGCCATCCCGAACCACAGCACCGGGTCCAGCAGCGAAAACTCGGGGCCCTCGGGGAAGCAAACCGGCATCACGTTGAACGTCATGTCCACGTAGTGCATCAGCCATGCCCATGCCGCCATCGGCAACATGATCGTCTTGTTCAGCTTCACGTCTTGGTTGAGCAACGTCAGGAACGGGACGAAGAAATGCCCGAACAAGATCGTGAAACCCACCCATTTCCATGCACCGTGCTCGCGCCGGACATACCAAAAGGTCTCCTCCGGGATCGCCGCATTCCAAATCAGGAAGTACTGGGAGAAGTGGATGTAGGCATAGAACACCGTGAATGCGAAGAACCACACGCCGATGTCCTGGATTTGCCGGCGATGCACCACCTGGGCCAAGGTTCCCTTGTCCTTCAGCCAAATCACGATCACCCAAACCGTCACCAACGTCGTCCAGACGCTGCCGGCGAAATAGTACACGCCGTACATGGTGCTGAAGAACTGGTGCTGCAGGGACTTCATCAGGTAGAAACACCCCAGCGTCAGCGACAACGCAAAGTAAAATATCCCTCCCGCCGCCAACACCCGGCTCTTCCGGGTCCAGATGGCCGCCCCGTCCTTGTCCTGGGCCAGCGACCACCTCCGGAAGGTGTGCGCAATCAAGCCCCAGCTCAGCACCAACGCGGGTAGCAGGACGTTGAAGCCCTTCTGGTTGAACAACACCTTCTTCACGTCCAGCGCATGGTCCGTGGCCGGATCAATCGTCAGCCATGGATAAATGTCCTTCTGGAGCACCAAGATCGGAATCAGCAAGACCGCCATCCACGGGAACAACAGGCTCGCCAACTGCTCGGCCACCCGTCGAACCGGAACCGACCATGAAGCATCAAACAAATGATGGATGAAAATCAGGAACAACGACCCCATGCAAAGGCTTAGGCAAAACATGTAGGCAGTCAGGTAACGGTGCCCGAAAACCCTCGCGAACGAGGGCGCCGCGCCCGCGTGCGAGTGATCTCCCCCGCCATGCGCCGCCTTCGCCTCCCCATGCGAGTCCCCATGCGACGCCACCGGCGCCTTGGGCGCATCCTCCGCGGACAGCCTACCCGCGCCGAGGACCATCGCCAAGGACAGCCCGAGCACCGCCAGCAACGGCTTGATCAAGGTGGTCAATGTCTTCATCGAAATCCTTACTTCAATGTCGCCCGAACCGCGTCCGGGACCTCTTCCTTCTTGCCAAGGCGGCTGAGTTGCAGGGCCCTGACGTACGAGATCACGGCCCACCGGTCCCGCGGCACCAGCTTGTCCGCATACGGGTACATGAGATTCTTGCCATGAGTGATCGTGTTGAAGATCTCGCCGTCGGCCATCTTGATGAGCCGCTCGTCATGCAGCTTCGCCACGGCCGCCATCCCAAACTGGGTCGTGAAGCCGTTGCCATCGCCCGCCAATCCATGGCATGGGGCGCAATAGATGTCGTAACGCTCCCTCCCCCGGGACACCAACTCGGCCGTCACGGCCACCGGGCTCGCATCCACGAACGAACCATCCGCCTTCTTCCCGGTCGCAACCTCGTCCAGGTCCCGGGCCGCCTCCCTTGAAACCGTCCCGGCCGGGTGCAACCGGCTGCTCTTGCCATCGGCAAACCCGGCAAACCCGGCCACCGTCTGCGGCCTCAGCTTCGGCTGGCGGTCCATGTCCGGGAAAACCTCAAGGGGCGGCTTCCGCGAAATCCCGCCGCGCAAGCCCATGATGCTTACGCCGGCGACCACCACCAACGCCCACACAAGGAAGAAATAGACCAGGAACTTTCGCATGTTAGGCCTCCACGATCTCCACCGCGTTCGCATGGCACCTCTCCGACAGGAAGGCACGCGTTGCCTCCTCGGAATACTTGGGGTCCTCCGACTCGATGCAGATGAAGAAGCGGTCGTCCGAGGCCCGCTTGAAGCGTGCATTGGCAAGCAGCGGGTTATGCAGCCTCGGCAAGCCGTTCAGGAACAACATCCCGAACAAGGTCGCGAACGCCCCCAGCAAGATCGTCAGCTCATAGGACACCGGGAAGGCAAACAACGGCGTGAACAATGGCTTGCCGCCGACCACCAGCCCGTAGTCGAACTTGTTCATGAACCAAATCATGGTCATGCCCGTGGTGAAGCCCGTCACGCCGCCCACGAAGGTGAACCATCCCACCATGGACTTCTTCACCCCCATGGCATCGTCCATGCCATGGATCGGGAACGGGGTGTACACGTCCCACTTCGTGTAGCCGGCGTCCCGGCAGCGTATCGCCGCGTCGAGGATGCCCGCCGTCGTGTCGAACTCGGCCAGGATGCCGTGGGGCCTTGTGCCTGTGGCGTTCATGAAATCGAATCCCTTGAAGATGCCTCGTTGCCTAGTGGTGTCCCTTGGCCCCGCCCAGCGGATGGTGGGGGTCGGCCTGGGGCGTCACGCCCTTCACCTCGCTGATCGCGATGGCCGGAAGGAACCGGATGAAGAGCAGGAACAACGTCATGAACAGACCAAAGCTCCCCGCGAACGTGAACACGTCCACCCAGCTCGGCGTGAAGTAACCCCAGCTCGACGGAAGGTAGTCGCGATGCAACGAGGTCACGATGATCACGAACCGCTCAAACCACATGCCGATGTTCACAAAGATGGACACGATCCAGACAAACACCGCGCTCGTCCGCAGCTTCTTGAACCAGAAGAAGTGCGGGCTGATGACGTTGCAGGAGATCATCCACCAGTAGGACCACCAGTAGGGACCGAACGCCCGGTTCTTGAACGCGTACAGCTCGTAAGGGCTCCCGCCGTACCATGCGATGAAGAACTCCATCCCGTACGCGTATCCCACGATTGAGCCCGTCGCGAGCAACACCTTGCACATCAGCTCGATGTGCCGCGTCGTGATGATGTCATGCAATCCAAACAACGCCCGCATCGGGATCAGCAGGGTCAAAACCATGCCAAATCCGGAGAAGATCGCCCCCGCGACGAAGTAGGGCGGGAAAATCGTCGTGTGCCATCCCGGCACTTGGGACACCGCGAAGTCGAAGGACACGATCGAGTGCACCGACAAGACCAACGGGGTGCTCAGGCCGGCGAAGATCAGGTACGCCTTCTCGTAGTTGCTCCAATGACGGTTCGAGTTCGTCCACCCCAGCGCGAACAACCCGTAGCAAAACTTCCTCAGCGTCGTCTTGGCCCGGTCGCGAAGCGTCGCAAGGTCCGGTATCAACCCGACGTACCAGAACAGAAGCGAAACCGTGCCGTACGTGGACACCGCGAACACGTCCCACAACAACGGGGACCGGAACTGGGGCCAGATCGCGTTGGCATTGGGCACGGGGAACAGGAAGCCCGGGTAAAGCGCATACCAAACACGACCCGTATGCACCACGGGGAAAATCCCCGCGCACGCCACCGCGAACAAGGTCATGGCCTCGGCGGCACGGTTGATCGACGTGCGCCATTTCTGGCGAAGCAGGAACAGCACGGCGGAAATCAAGGTTCCCGCATGGCCGATGCCGATCCAGAAGACGAAGTTCGTGATGTCCCACGCCCAGTCCGCAGGCTGGTTCAATCCCCATACGCCCACGCCCGTCGAGATCAGGTACGCCACCAAGGCGAACATCATCGACATGCCGCCCGCGCTTAGGATGAACGCCGGCCACCACCACTTGGGCATCGGTTTCTCGCAAATGCCTGCAATGGCGTCCGTGATCCATCCCAACGATCGGTTGTTCAGCACCAAGGGCTCGCGTTCAAGCTCCTTGGGCGGGTCCGCGATCACGGGCGGCGCGTGGTGGATGTCTTGCCCCGTCCCATGGCCATGGCCATGGGCGGTCGTGCTGGCGGCGGTGGCCATCAGGCTGCTCCTTTCTGCGCCGGGTTGGCGGCGTGCTTCTCCGGGGCATGGCCCTCGCCATGCCCATGCGATTCAAAGGGGTTTTCGTGACGGAAACGCTCGTAGTCCCTGATGGAGTCCGGCTCGCCCCGCCCCTCGGCCTTTGCGATCGCGGGGTTGGGATTGCGGACCCGGGCGAGGTACGTGACACGCGGGCGGGTATCAAGGAACCCAAGCACCGAGTAGTTCCGCGGGTCCCTGCGCAGCTTCGACACGGCGCTCTCCGCGTCGAGAATGTTGCCAAACGTGATGGCCTCCGCAGGGCAAGCCTGCTGGCAGGCCGTTTGAATCGCGCCGTCCGGGACGGCCACGTCGCCACGGTTCCCAACCTGGACCTTGCGGGCGATCTTCGCCTGCTCCACCCGCTGCACGCAGAGCGTGCATTTCTCCATCACGCCGCGCATGCGGACAGACACGTCCGGGTTTCGCACCAGCTTGATGATCTCCCACTCCGGCGCCGCGTTCCGGTTGATGCCAAGCGGGCCCTTGTACAGGTTTCCAAAGTTCAGGAAATGCTGGTCCTGGGCCGATGCGTAGTCCGGCTCGCGCTTGTTGTAGTCGAAGAAGTTGAAGCGCCGGACCTTGTACGGGCAGTTGTTGGCGCAATACCGCGTGCCAATGCAGCGGTTGTAGGCCATGACATTGATGCCCTCCTCGTCGTGCACCGTCGCGTTGACCGGGCAGACGCTCTCGCACGGCGCGGACTCGCAATGCTGGCAAAGCATTGGCTGGATCGCCATCTGCGGGTCCTCGGATGCGGCCTCCGCGTTCACGTCCGCCTTCGGGTCATGGCTGTAATAGCGGTCGATGCGCATCCAGTGCATCTCGCGACCGCGCGCCACCTGATCCTTGCCTACGATGGGGATGTTGTTCTCGCTTTGGCATGCCGCGACGCACGCGTTGCAGCCCACGCATTGGGACAGGTCGATCACCATGCCCCACTGGTGGATCTTCGACGCCGTTTCCGGGTTCTGGTCGTAGGGGTGCTCGTAGATGTTCTGCGGGCGCTTGTCGAAGCTCCGGCCGTCCGGCTTGTCCTTGTAGGGGACGTAGTGCGGAAGGTGGGACTCAAGGTCCATGTTCTTGGCAAAGTCCGGCCTGCCAAGGAATTGTTCCAGATTGGCCTCGCGAATGACCGGGCGCCCCTCCATCAACCCGTGCTCCTGCGTGACCGCCACAAGGTGACGACGCTTGCCCACGCTCACCTTGGCGCCGGTGGCGAGGTGTCGGCTGTCCTTCAGGTAAAGCGGGTAGGCGTCATGGCCGCTCCCACGCCCCACCCTGCCCGTCACCCGGCGCCCGTATCCAAGCGCCATGCCTATCGTCTTGTCAGCAAGGCCCGGCTGAACCCAAACAGGGCCTTCCACCGAGCGTTGGCCGATCGTGACCGTGAGCAATGGCTGGCGATACTGCCCGTCCTTGGCGTTGGCCGCATCAGGTATCCCCAACTCACGCGCCGTCGCAGGAGACACAAGGATCACGTTCTCCCACGTCACCTTGGTGATCGGGTCGGGGATTTCCTGCAACCAACCATTGTTGTTGAAGCGGCCGTCATCCACGGACAGGTCGCGCTGCAAGACCACGTCGAACCCCGATGCCGCCGGGGCGGTGTATCCGGCAAGGAACGTGGACGCCTTGCCTAGTTGCACGGAAGCCGACTCCAAGGGCTTCGGCGCGCTGTCCTTGGCAAATCCATCGTGCAGGAACCGCCGCCATGCGGCATCGTCCTGCCCGAACGTGGCGCGAACCATGTCCAGCGGCTGGGGCTTCTCGATGCCCAAGACACGTGCCAAGACCTCGATGTCGGTCAGGCCCCCAAGCAAGGGCTCGATCAGGGGTTGCACCGGCACCACCGTCCCGTCCGCCGTCCGCGCGTCGCCCCATGACTCAAGAAAGTGAGCGCCCGCGACATGCCATGTGGATGCCGCCGACGTCTCGTCCTCCTGTTGCCCAAGTCGAATGACGGCCTTGGCCTTTTTGAGGGCCTCGGCAAAACCAAGGTCAGCCGGCGCATCATAAACGGGGTTGCCGTTCAGGATGACCAACGTGTCCAACCCACTACCCAAAGCCGCAACGCATTCGGCAATCCCACCGTCGGCCGCAGGAACTTGCGAGGGGATGGCGTTGACGACCGTCCCGTGTGCCCCGAGCGCCGAGTTGATCACCTGGGCCATCACATGGACCGCCATGGGTTGCGCATATCCTGCCATGACCACGGACGCGCCCTTTGCCGAGAGAAGGTCTTTCGCGCATTCGTCCGCCCACCCGGCCGGGGCCGGGGAACCGGCCGCCAGCTTTTGAAGGGCCGGAAGCAATTCCCCGGTCACGCCTGCCATCGACAGCACCGCCGCGCCCACTTGGGCCGCAACGCGCACCACGTCCGTCGGCCGGACGCGCAGGCGATGGTCCGCGTTCCCGCCGGTCAGCGTCATGAGGCCCTCGACCGCATAAAGCCGTGACATCGTGTCCTTGGAAGGCTTGCGCCCCCTCGCATAGCCGCGAATCAATCGATAGGCTTCCGCCTCGGCCCCAAGGAAGTCGCAATCCAAGGAAAGGATTCGCCGCGCCTTGGAAAGGTCATGGGACACCTGAACGTCCGCACCGTAGAACAGGCTGGCCGCCTCGTTTCCGACGGCGAAGTCCACGGCCTCATGCACAAACCACTTGGCCTTGGGATACTTCTTGATGATCTCGGCCTGCAAACGCGCTCGCGTGGGAGAACTCGAACGCTCTGCAAGGAATGCCAAACCCTCGCCCCCGTTTGCCGACGCCTTCTTCGCCACCTCGGCCAAGACATCCCTAACCGCCTCGACCTTCACATCCGCGCCGCCCTTGGCGTGACGATAGGAGCGGTCCGGGTCGTACAGGTTCAGGAGGCTTGCCTGTGCCATGCCGTCGGTTCCGCCCGCTCCCGGCACCATGGGATTGCCCTCGAGCTTGACGGGGCGCCCGTCGTGAGACTTGGCGACCATGGGAATGGCGGACCCGCGAATGGGGAACGCCGTGGCAAAATGCTGGGCCTTGCCATGCACGTAGCCCTCGGGCTGCTTGGCGAACGGGGTCAGCACCTCCTCGGGCCGCCGACATCCGGAGGCAAACCCGCCCACGCCCGCCAGCATGAAGCTGGCCGACATGATCTTGATCCAGTCACGACGGGTTTCGCCCTCCGGGGCAAGGCTCGCGCCCGCGGGGAACTCACGTTCCATCCATTGGCGGAACTCCGGCTTGTCGGCGAGCTGGTCCAAGGAACGCCAGTATTTTGGGCCGACCTCCGGCTCCGGGCACGGCGGGGGAACAGTTTTCATCAGCGATGGCAGGTGGAGCAGCTTTGGCCGGGCTGGACCTTCCAGTCATGCACGGCCTTTTTTCCGTCAAAACCCGTGTTCTTCCAGTCGAGCTTCGTCACCAGCTCGTTGGGCCGGATGAACTTTTCCGGCTCGCGATGGCACTCGAGGCAGAAGCCCATGGAAAGCGGCTTGGCATGGGCGACCTCGTCCATCTTCTGGATCTCGCCGTGGCAATGAACGCAGCTAATGCCGCGGTTCACGTGCACGGAATGGTTGAAATAGACGTAATCGGGAACCTTGTGGATTTGGACCCACTCGATCGGCTTGCCCGAGGAGAACGAATCGCGAACCAGCGCCAGCTTGTCGGAGTCCTTCTTCACCTGGCTATGGCAGTTCATGCAGGTTGCGGAGGAGGGGATGTTGGAGAACCACGAGCTTTCCACGCCGTTGTGACAATAGCGGCAATCGAGGTTGAGCTGGCCGGCGTGGATGGCATGGGAAAACGCCACCGGCTGCTTCGGCTGGTACCCCACCCTCGTGTACTTCGGAGTCACGTAGTACGTGAT
>CAIYFP010000277.1 GCA_903925515.1 uncultured Verrucomicrobiota bacterium | reverse complement strand
TCGGGGAAGGAGTAGGGGTTGGGGTCGTTGTAGGAGAGGGTGCCGACGACGTTGGTGTCGGCGAGGAGGGGCTTGCCGGCCATCTGGGCGAAGCGTTCGAGGACGTCGGCGTAGGGGATGCCGTCGAACTGGAAGCGGATGTTTCGGGAGAGGGCGTTGGAGTTGGGGGCGTTGGTCTGGACCTGGGCGGAGACGACGATTTCGCGCGGGGAGGGAGCGGGCGTGGCGTTGGCCTTGGCGGGGGCCGTGGCGGTACCGGGGGCAGGAGATTGGGCGAGCGCGGCGGCGGCGAGCGCGAGGGCTGCTCCGAGGGAAGCGATGGCGTTCATGGCTGGAAAGATGGGGGAGGAGGGGTTCATGGGGTGCGTGCGAGGGATTCCGGGATTTCGGAGGTGGAAAGCTTGCGTTTGTCGGCGAGGGACTGGCCGCGTTCGATGGCCCAGAAGTCAGGGCCGATGCGAAGGATGACGCGGGCGTGGGAAAGGAGGCCTTGGGTGGAGGGCGAGGGGAGGGGGCGATAATCGATGAGGGCGATGGTGCCGCCGGCGAGTTCGTCGCCGGGCTTGAATCGGAGGGTGCGCTGGGCGTTGGCGTCGCGGACGTGGACCTCGGGTTGGCCGTCCCATTCGGAGAGGGAGACGACGCGGAGGGATTCGGGTCCGGGGACGCGTCCGGCGGGTGACTTGGAAGTGGGTTGGGCGGACGGGGAAGCGCCGGCGACGGAGGGCGGGGGCGCGGGGGGGCGTTTGATGTAGGGGCGTAGGAGGTCGCGGGCGACGATGGGGTTGAGGAGGTGGCGTTCGGGTGAGTTGAGGGAGAGCTTGCCGGCGAGGTTGGTGCGGGTGACGTCGGGGGCGGGGTCGAGGGTGAGGGTGAGGAAGCGGAAGCGAACGCGAACGTTGCCGGGGCGGTCGCCGGTGGAGAGGGAGAGGCCCTCGACGCGATGGAGCCACGGGGACTCGTTGAGGAGGAAGAGGAGGTTGACGACGTTGGAGAGGGAGCCGTCGCCTTGGACGGCCCAGCCGATTTCGGAGGCTCCGCGGAGCTTGCGGGGGCCGACGGGGATGCGGGTGAAGTCGGCTTCGTCGAGGCGGGAGTCGAGGAGGGTGCGGGTGAGGATTTCGCCGGACTTGGCGGACGCCTCGTCGATGGAGTCGCCGAAGGTGCGGAGTGCGAGGGCGCGGATTTTGTCTTCGGCGGCGAAGAAGGCGCGGCGTTCGGCGTGGATCTTGGCGGTGGCCTCGCGGGTGGCGGCGATTTGCCGGCGGATGTCGTTGAGGGGGGCGAGGACGGCGGAGCGAACGACGAGGACGGCGGCGAGGGCGAGGGCGATGCCACCGATGGCGGTGGCGAGGATTTTCTCGGAGCGTTTCAACCTTGGCCTCCTTTCTTGACGAGGTTGGGGTCGAGGGATCCGTCGTCGGCGGGCCGTTGCGGGGTCTTGAGGGCGGGCAGGTCGATCTTGAGCTTCTTGGGAAGGACGAACTCGACGGTGGATGCGAAGTCGTAGCCGAAGCGGTCGGAGCCTGGGGTAATGGCGACGGGGCGGACGTCGTAGCCGGCGGCGCGGAGCTTTTGG
>CAIYFP010000276.1 GCA_903925515.1 uncultured Verrucomicrobiota bacterium | reverse complement strand
GGAGGCGGGTGCGTTGAGCTCGTTGACGACGAGGTCGAGGTCGCCGTCGGCGTCGAGGTCGGCGGCGGCCATGCCGTGGGCGATGCCGGGCTGGTTGAAGCCCCATGGGGAGCTGAAGTCCTCGAAGCGTGCGCCGCCGACGTTGCGGTAGAGTTGGCGGGGCTGGGGATGGGGCGGGTACATCAGCAGCTTGCTGGGGATCCGCTCGCGTCGATAGGGCCCGCCGGCGTCGATGCGGGCATTGGCGTCGAGGTTTTGGGTGTCGAAGAGGTTGCCGGTGGTGAGGAGCAGGTCCTCGAAGCCGTCGAGGTCGATGTCGAGGAACATGGCGGACCATGTCCAGCCGGTGGCATGGAGGGCGAAGGCGTGGGCCACGTCGGAGAAGGTGGAGTCGCCGCGGTTGAGCTGGAGGACGTTGCGGCCGGACTGGGGGCGGTTGGAGGGGTGCTCGAAGTCGCCGGGAGCGAGGACGACGGCGGGGCTGCGAAGGGAGCGGTCGGCATGGGCGCGGTCGAGCATGTCGGCGACGAAGAAGTCGGGGAGGCCGTCGCGGTTGATGTCGGCGGCGTCGAAGGACATGGAGAAGGTTGGGGTACAGCGGAGGGCGAGGGCGGGTGCGGCCTTGAACCGTCCGTCGCCATGGTTGAGCCAGAGGCGGTCGGGGCTGTGGAAGTCGTTGCAGACGTAGAGGTCGGGGAGGCCGTCGTTGTTGAGGTCATGGAACTGGGCGGAGAGGGCCCAGTCTCGGGGCGGGGCTGGGAGCGGGGCGCCGTTCTCGTCCAGGAAGGCTCCGGAGTTCCATGGGACGAGGGTGAACTTGCCGGAGCCGTCGTTGAGGTAGAAGGCGTCGGGCTCGCCGTGCTCGAGGATGGTGCCTTGGGGCGTGTATTCGAGGACGTCGCGGTCCTCGGGGCGGATCATGCGCCTGCCGTTGACGTTGAGGACGGAGAAACCGGTGGAGCGGATGGTGGTGGTGCGGTAGTGGGCGACGTAGAGGTCGAGGTCGCCGTCGGAGTCGGTGTCGGCGAGTGCGAGGGAGGTGGCGCCGCCGGAGGCGACGAGGCCGGAGTCCCGGGCGGAAGTGAAGCCGCCGATGCCATTGTTGAGGAAGAGGCGGACGCCGCCGCCATGCACGGTGACGAGGAGATCGAGGTCGCGGTCGCCGTCGATGTCGGCGAGGGCGGCGCCGACGGAGTAGGTGCTGGAGAAGTCGAGGCCGGCGTCGCGGGTGATGTCGGCGAACTTCCATGAGCCGAGGTTGCGAAAGAGGCGTGCGGGGGATTCGACGCCGCAAAGGAAGATGTCGGGCCGACCGTCGCCATCGACGTCGCCGAGTGCGACGCCGGAGCCGTTCATGCGGACTTGGTTGAGGGAGGCGAAGGCGGGGGAGAGGACATTGGTGAAGGCGAGGCCTGATTGGGGGCTGGGGACGCGGGCGAGGCCGACGGTGGGAGGGTGCGGGGCTTGGGCGAGGAGAGGGAGGAAGGCGGAGGCAACGGCGGCAAGGCACGCGGCGACGCGTGGCGGGGGTGGACGGAGCGAGCGCGGTGGACAACCCGGGGCCATCGGGCCGTGAGTCTTTCCCGAAGGCGGGATGGATTCAGCCGAAAACCGCAGGGGTCAATGGGCTTGGCGGAGGGTGACGTCGCCGGTGCCGGTGACCTTGACGCAGCAGGTGAGGCGGAAGCGGTCCGGGTCACGGTTCCATTGGTCGAGGACGTCGAGTTCCTCCGGGGAGGGCGGCGCGAGGTGTTGCATGCCCTCGACGATTTCGGCGCAGCAAGTGCCGCAGGAGCAATTGAAGCAGCCGGCCTCCATGTCCACGCCGGCCTTCTCGCCGGCGTCGAGGAGGGTGACGCCGGCATCGACCTCGGCGGAGAGGTTCTGGGGAAGGATGGTAACCTTTGACATCGTCGGTGTTGGGGAGCGTTGCGATGGGTGGATGGAAGTCAACCGGGCCTTTGCGCGGCGTCGGGACGTGGAAAGTTTGGAATGGTGGCGGGCCATGGGTTCATGGGCGAATGGGGGTGATGGGCGACGGAGGAATCAGGCGGGGAGGGCATGGCGGGGGATGGGATGCCATGGACGCGAGGTGGATGCGGCGCGCGGTGTCGCTGGCACGGAGGGCGACTGGTGAAACGGTGCCGAACCCGTTGGTGGGGGCGGTTCTGGCGCGGGAGGGGGAGGTGCTTGGGGAGGGATGGCATCGGAGGGCAGGAATGGCGCATGCGGAGGTGGAGGCGTTCCGGGACGCGGAGCGGCGCGGGCACGACGTTCGGGGGGCGACCTTGTACGTGACGTTGGAGCCGTGTTGCACGCACGGGCGGACGCCGCCGTGCACGGACGCGATCCTTCGGGCCGGGGTGGGAAGGGTGGTGGTGGCGACGCGGGACCCGAACCCCGCGCACGGGGGTCGTGGGCTTGAAATCTTGCGGGCGGGCGGGGTGGAGGTGGTGGAGGGGCCGATGGGTGCGGTGGCGGCGAGGATGAACGCGGGTTTCAACCATTGGATCGTGCATGGGCGGCCCTTGGTGACGCTGAAGGCGGGGATGAGCATGGATGGCAAGATTGCGACGCGGACGGGCGAGTCGCGTTGGGTGACGTCGGAGGCGTCGCGCGCGGCCGCGATGCAGCTGCGGGGGGAGCACGACGCGATCCTTGTGGGGATTGGGACGGTGTTGGCGGACGACCCGGCGTTGACGGTGCGGCTTGGAGAAAAGGAACGGAGCCCGGTGCGGGTGGTGTTGGACTCGCGGGCGCGGACGCCGTTGGGGGCGCGGTTGGTGACGGACGCGCATGCGGGCCGGACGGTGGTGGTGACGACGAGGCGGGCGCCGGGAGCGAGGGTGAGGAAATTGCGAGAGCGGGTGACGGTGTGGGAGGCTCCGGAGGGTGGGGATGGGCGGGTGGACCTTGGATGGTTCATGGGGGAGCTGGGGCGGATGCCGGTGACGAGCGTTTTGGTGGAGGGCGGGGGCGAGGTGCACGGGGCGTTTTTGAAGGCGCGGATGGCGCAGCGGGTGCGATTCTTCTACGGGGCGGTATTGATTGGGGGGGAGGGGGCGCGTCCGGCGGTGGGCGGGGCTGGGCTTGGGCGGAGGGAGGACACGCCGGGGCTGGGCTCGATTCGATGGCGGAGGCACGGGGATGACTGGTCGCTGTCGGCGGAAATCGAATGGCCGTGAGGATTGGGGGTTGCGAGGGGTTGGCCATGGACTTGGGCCAGGTGGCGCGCGCAGGCCTACCTCATCTGCAAATCCCCCCTTGAACGCCCGCCTCGCGGGACTCGTCCTTTGACTAGCAAGAGCCCACGCGTCCCGCACGATCACGCGGTCATGTCCGTGGCGTCGTCCGCCCCATCGGGCCCCACGAGCGCGAGGACTTCGATCGCCGCATCAAGGAGAACCCCTACCTCCACCAACCCCACGTCGCCGGCCCCACCCTCCGCTACGTCGCCCTCCTCGACGACGAGCCCGTCGCACTCCTCCCCTTCTCCCGCGCCGCCCTCCACATCAAGGCTCGCGACCCATGGATCCGCTGGTCCGCGCGCCAGCGCTTCCGCCGCCTCAGCGACGACTGGGCCCGGCGCTAGTGTCGTGTCTGACAAATGGCTGGTGTTTCGCCGCGAGGGATTTTCGTGTCCAACGAGGCGCGAGTGACGAGCAGACCCGCAGAGGTC
>CAIYFP010000275.1 GCA_903925515.1 uncultured Verrucomicrobiota bacterium | reverse complement strand
CTAGTGTCGTGTCTCACAAATGGCTGGTGTTTCGCCGCGAGGGATTTTCGTGTCCAACGAGGCGCGAGAGACGAGCAGACCCGCAGAGGTCTGTGAGGAGCGAGCCACGACGTGGGACGCGAAAAGAGCCGCGGCCCTTCGGGTTGCTCCAAGAATGCCCCGGGGCTTCGTGGTTCGTCCGTCACAGACCGCTGCGGGTATGCTCCGTCCTCACGCCTTGCCCCGGGGCATTCTTGGAGCAACCCAACACCAGCGATTTGTGAGACACGACACTAGGCCGGTGCACCGGGCGTGCCGGCGTCGGGCTCCTCGTCCACCGCCTCCACCACGGGCTCCACGTCCACCGCCACCCGCAGCACATGATTCCCGCTCCCCACCAACACGCCGCGCACCGGGCTCACGTCCGAGAAGTCCCGCCCCCATGCCACCGTCACATGGCGACACGACGGCAGCAGGCCGTTCGTGGGGTCGAAGTCGATCCAGCCCAGCCCGGGGCAATAGGCGGAGATCCACGCATGCGTGGCGTCCGCGCCCACGAGCCGCGCCTGCCCCGGCGGGGGCACGGTCTCGATGTAGCCCGAGACATACCGGGCGGGCAGGCCCAGCGTGCGAAGACAGGCCAGCATCACGTGCGCGAAGTCTTGGCAGACGCCGCGCCTTCCGGAGAGCACTTGTTCGACCGGGGTGGACACGGTCGTGGCGCGCGGGTCGAACTCGAACTCCTCGTGGATGCGAAGGCAAAGGTCGCGCACGCCCTCGTGCCACGGCTTGCGCGCCGGGAATGCGTGCCGTGCAAACGCCGCGCACCCCTGCCCACGTCGCACCTGCGGCGAGTCAAACCGGAACTCGCCCGCCTCGACCGCGTCGGACCAACCCCCTGCCGCGCATGCGGCGGCCACGTTTTCCCATGGCGGCGTGGAGACCCCCTCCAACGAGGGCGCCGCGTCCACCTCGACCCGGCAGCCCATGACGATCTCCATCTGCCGATGCGCCCCCTCGATCGCGACAATCTCGGCGTGGTTCCCGAACGCGTCGGTCCGCAAGGCCCGCGAGGAGGGCAACGGCTGGATGACAAGGTCGAAGCCCTGCACCCGCTGTCGCGGCAGCACCCTCGGCTGGAGGTGCAGCAAATGGTGCGAGACCGAGACCTCGGCCTCGTAGTGGTACGTCGTGACGTGCGTGATGCGGTACTGCTGCATGGAAAGGCCGGGCTAGCTGGTCCGCACGACGGCATGGCTGAAGTACCGCCGGGTCAACTGGTCGGAGATGCCCCGGAGCCCCGCCGACAAGCGCCCCAGCAGGCCGTCCATGTCGTCCGCGTCCCCCGACTCCGCCCGGGCCCCCATGTCGCCAAGGTCCGCCGCCCCGAGCGTTTCCAAGACATGGAACAAGGCGCGTTGCTCGGCCGTGTCGCCCGGGGTCCAGCGATCCTTGGGAAGAAACTCAAGATGCTCGGCCAACGCCTCCAACTGGAACGCCATCGCCCGCGGGTTCGTCTCGTCCGCCAGCAACAGGTCCAGAACCGTCGCAAGGTGCACCTGCTCGAAGTACCGCCGGCGATAGGTCATCACCGAGTCCGACACCTCCAGCAATGGCACGAGGGCGGCGGGGCCCTGTCCCCCGGCCCGGACCACCGCGCGGGTCAGGTCGATCAGGTTCATGCCCCGCTCGAGACGCCGGCCCACCTCAAGAAACCGCCATGCATGGCCCCGCGTCATGTTCTCCAGCTCCATCCCGCTGAACGCCGCAAGGTCCAGCACCAGCGTGTTCAACAAGCCCGGCACGTCCTCCTCACGCGCCCGGCCCGACCCCGTCCAGCCATGGCCCTGCAACCGCTGGAAGATGCGCCATGTGTCGTTCGACAAGCGGTCCCGCACCCCGGACGTGATGTAGCGCAGCCGGCCCAGCAACTCGCGGATGCTCCCCTGCCGTTGCGCGCCCGTCACCAGCCCCATCAACCCCTCCATCAACCCGGCCTCGTCCGCCTCGCGCGCGAACCGTTCCGGGAAATGACCCAGCAAAACCCACGCGTGAACCAACCCCGCCAGCTCCGCCTGCGCGTCCGGCGTCGTCTCGCCCCCGATCCGGTGGAACGTCGCGCGCAGCAGCCGTGCATGATGCTCCAGCCGCTCCGCGTAACGCCCCAGCCAGTACAGGTTGTCCGCCACCCGGCTCGGGACGTCCGCAGGAGCCCGCTCCAGCCGGATCACCTGCCCGCCGGGCCGCAGCAACGTCACCGGCTCCACCGGGCCCTCCGACATCACCCAGGTGTCCTTCGCGCCGCCGCCTCGTTGCGACGAGACCACGGGCGAGCCCGGCGACGGCGAGAACCGGGTCAGGCCGCCCGGCATCACCACGTGCCCGCCCTTCCCGTCCGCCGCAACGTAGGCCCGCAACACCATCGGGCGCGGCTCCCATCGGTCCCCCGTCCAGAGCGGCGTCGTCGAAAGCTCGACGCGTTCCTGCGCCACGTGCTCCGCAGGCGACGCCTTCACGCGAGCAAGGAAGCGTTCCCGGTCCACCCGGTCCTGTTCCTCGCCGAACACGGGGTCCGCCGCGCCGCCGAACGTGCGCTTCCAAACCATCTGCCGCGGGTTCGCCGTCGCCGCCGCCAACCCCTCCGGCGTGCCCGCCCACCATGTCATCGCCCCCGGCAGCAGCAGGTCCTCCCCCAGCCAACCCCGGGCAAGCCCCGGCAGGAACTGCATCAGCGCCGGCGACTCCACCACGCCGGACCCCAGCGCATTGGCCACCGTGACATGGCCCGCGCGCGCCGCGTCCAGCAGCCCCGCCACCCCAAGGAACGAGTCCCCCCGCAGCTCCAGCGGGTCACAGAACGTGTCGTCCACCCGACGCAGGATCACGTCCACCGGCCGCAAGCCCTCCAACGTCTTCAGGTACACCCGGCGATTCCGCACCGTCAGGTCACCTCCCTCCACCAGCGGGAACCCAAGGTAGCGAGCAAGGTATGAATGCTCGAAGTACGTCTCGTTGTACGGCCCCGGCGTGAGGACCACGACCGACGGCGTGGCCGACGGGCGCGGCGTCGCCGCCCGAAGTCCCTCGCACATCGCCCCAAAAAAACCCGCCAGCCGCGCCGCCTCGCATTCGCGGAACTCGTCGGGCAGGACGCGCGAAACAATGATCCGGTTCTCGAGGGCGTAGCCCGCCCCGGACGGGGCCTGGGTGCGGTCCGCAAGCACGCACCATGAGCCGTCCGGACGGCGCGCAAGGTCCACGGCGTGCAGGAAGATGCGTCGCCCGCCGGGCGGGTTCACGTCATGGCAGGCCCTCAGGTACGAGCCATTCGCATGCACCAGCGCCGACGGAACCCAGCCCTCGCGCAGGCATTGTTGCCTCCCGTAGATGTCCGCCAGCAGCAGCTCCATCAGCCGGGCGCGCTGGATCAACCCCTGCTCGATCCTCGCCCACTCGGCCGCCGTCACGCAGAACGGCACCAAGTCGAGCACCCATCCGCGCCCGGGCCCGTCGTCGGACCCGTACACGTTGTAGGTCACCCCATGCTCGCGAAGGAGCCGCAGCGCCGTGTCGCGCCGACGCGTCAACTCCGGCGGCTGGAGCGAGGCCAGCCGGGGCATCAGCGCCGACCACGCCGGCCGCGTCACCCCGTCCGGGGCACGGAACTCGTCATGCACCCCCGGCATGGACCGGTATCCGTGCAGGCTGACCCCCTCGTCTGCGGGCTTCGCGTCCACGTCGTTCATTCAGTCAGCGAGCGAATGGACGATGCGAACGCGCTGGGGCCAACCACCCGGGTCGTTTGCCGTCCCATCCACCCCGCAAGGCCATGGACCCAAGCATCCCAACGCTCGCGTCGGTGGCGTCGCAGGTCGCCGTGGCCCCGGGTCGATACGCCCGTCCCGTCCCCATGCGTCGCATCGGGTATCCGCCTACTTCAGCTCGTGCGACGCGACCTTGATGCCCTTCTTGAAGGAGTTGAACCCGAAGGGCGTGGGGGTGT
>CAIYFP010000274.1 GCA_903925515.1 uncultured Verrucomicrobiota bacterium | reverse complement strand
GGGGTAAAACACCTGGCACGATCCGCCGCCGACATGGCCGGCTTTGCCTTGGTACAAATCCCGGGGGGGGTAAAACCGCCAGCCCCGCCGATCTTGGACGAGTCCCGCTTTGCCTTGGTACAAATCCCGGGGGGGGTAAAACTGAACGCTCGATCTGGTTGATCCAGAGAGTGTTGCATGGTTTCCCCTCCCGGTTTCGTCGTTGTCGGAAGGGTCACCAAAGCTGGATTTGCTCGGGCAAATCCTCAGGTGGGACCTGTTCCGCAGGTTTGCCGTGAATGACGAAGCTGGCGCTCCATTGGGCACTGGTGAGGAACCATGCGCGGACGGAGCCCTCCGGCGGAAGGTTGGCCCGGAGACGTCGCAGGTGGGTCTCCTGCCTTGCAAACGTCACGCAGGACCGGGCATACACGCTCCACTGGACCATGAGGTAGCCATCGTCCTTGAGGTATTCCCGGAAGTCATGGGCCTGCTTTCGCTGGGCTTTGCTTCCAACCGGCAGGTCAAACGCCACCAGCAGCCACCCCATCTTGTATCGCTCCGGGTCCACGAGTTTCAGGGACCGGCCATTGGCCGGGCTTGGGCGTCCATGGTCGATACGGGCGGACGGCATTTTCCATCGCGGCCCTGCGAAAGCCCCGCACCACGCCTTCGATCACGCCTCGGACTTCAAGGGTCAATTCCAGATGGTCCACACGTTCCAGGACAAAGCCGGTGACCCATGCCCGGAATGCCTTGTCCACCTGCCAGTCGCATTGGCCCGGGTTTCGGCGAGTCCATTGCCACACGCGCCAATCCACGCAGGGGCGAAACGGTTCCATCAGGTCATAGGCAAGGGGCGTGGCGCGTTCCCGGGGCGCATGGGACAAGCCCCACGTGGGGTCCAGTCCCACGGCAAACAACTTTTGGAGGATCGTCGAAAGCAACACCGCATAGCCATAGTTCAGCAAGGCGTTGATGCCTTGCTCGGCGGAGTGCTCGCGACGAAACGCGGCATCGCCAAGTCCGCGCCCAAAGACATTCCAAAACAACTTGGCGCACGTGGCCTCCTTCGCCTCAAGCCGTCCTGCCGCCGTCCGCCTCAGGGCATCCAAGGCGGGGTCGCCCGGGAGGATATGCTCCGCCAGAAGGGCTTGGTTCTGGCACTTGGCGTCCACCGTGCGCCGCCACAACGCCTCCCGCACCCGGGGTTCCAACTCCAGCACGGCGCGAGTCAGCAACGTGTCCGTGCTCCGGTTCGCGGGCAGCACCAGGCTCACCGGCTTGAACGCCTCGCAAATGATCAAGGCCACCCCCTGCTTGGCCGCCTCAAGGAACAGCTTGCTATGGATCGACGCGCTGAAGCTCGTGATGATGATCGCCGCCACGTCCTCCAAGGGCAGGCTCCTCTCGCCCTCCTCCGTCCGGCACGTCAGTTGCCCGTCCCGGCACGACAAGGCACAGCTCGGCGAATCAATGCTGACGATGTGATACGACACGGCCCAGTCAGGTCACGCCGGGCTCCCTGCGTAGCCGTGGTCTAAGATCGTAATTCGCTCCGAACCAAGGCTAGCAAGGGAGACCTCGCGCCAGACACCGATTCCGAGAAGCCCCTGCAGCTGCAGGTGACCACCCTCGATTACAGCGATTTCCTCGGCCG
>CAIYFP010000273.1 GCA_903925515.1 uncultured Verrucomicrobiota bacterium | reverse complement strand
GGCGGGCCCGGGCCTTGCGACCCCGGCCCGCATGGCCGGTCAGCGATTGCGGAGGCTTGGCATCGTTACCCGTGCGAGCCCGCTATCTTGAGCTGCCCCCGAACCCGAACGCCTCGCGGCCGCGAGGCGAGCCGAGGATGGAACCACGTTCGAGCCGGTCCGGCGTGGTGCCGGGTGCGACGAGGGTCGCATGGGCCCCAGCCCGGGGCGACCCGACAACGGCCCGCCGGTCGAGACGTTCGGGGGTGACCTCCTTGATCGTGCGCCGGTCCTCGGCGAGCGCTCGACCCCGGGGGGAGTGCACGCCGTCGGTGGGATGAGCCGCGATGGGTCGTGCCGCAGCAAGGCCGATGATGACCGCGAGGAGACGAACGGAGTGAACATGCTTCATGTGATTGCGTTTCCTTTCTTGCCCTGCGCCGCATGGATGCGTCGCCGGACACCTTTTGCTACACCGCAAACATCAAAAACACGCATGGTAAACATGAAGTGAACAGATAAACGCCATCAGTTGGCTTGTTTGCGGGCTCCCCGGGGGATTTGTGCGGGTGAAAGGGGGGCTGCCGGGCTTCAGGGGCGCATGCCCGCCCCGGGCCACTCGGGGCTCGCGCCGAAACATGCTCGGGATCGAGCGGGGTGGAGGCGATGAGGGCTGGCGAGCATTCACGCGGCCATGGATCCGAGGAACGGGTTCGCCGTCGCCCTGGGCTTGGCCGGCACCCCATGGGGGGCGGCGATGTCAGCTTCGACATGGAACTCAGGCGGCTGCACATCACCCTCGACGACCTCCCGGGCAGCCAGTTCCCCCACCCAGCCACCGGCCGACCCTTGCGCACCTACGACAGCGCCGAATGTCCAGGGCGGCACCTCAACTTTTTCCAGTTCGAGTGCTGCGTGAGGGCCCATGTCCCCCGCGTCGATGCGGAGAGTTCTTGCCCAGAGCGGCAAGACCATCGCCGAGGCGGCCCGCGTCATCGGCGAGAATCCGCAGAGGGTCTGGCACGTCCTGGCCCAGGTCGTGGCCAGCGTCCGGGCCTGTTCCGGGTGGCGCGGCGGGTTGTCCTGGATTTGCAGAGGGCCAAGGGTCGCGGTCCTTGCGGGCGTGGCAGGCGGGGCCCGAGGCGAGCAGGGCGAGGGGCCGGGAGTGGATCCCGACGACCTTGCGGTGGAAGTCGCCGACCGGGTGGCCTGCGGGGTGTGCCTCCGACGCCGGCCAAGCCGGGGAGGGGCGATGGGTTGGGCAGAATCGCGAGGTCAGCCGCAAACGCCCCGGTTACGCGTCTCAAGGAAAAACCCATGGCGGGGACCAGGGATGCCATGGAATGCCTTGACCTTGGCGCGTCCCGGGCATGGCATGGGGAAGCAAGCCGGTGCGGAATCGGGGCGAGGAGCCCCTCGTGGCTGGGCCATGGTTGTTTCGGGCCGGGAAGGCGAGGCGGGTGACGGAGGACATGGGAGATGAAGACGGACGTTGGCGGGGAAGGTGGCGCGGGAGCGGGGCGGAGTGGGTTCACGTTGATCGAGCTGTTGGTGGTGATTGCGATCATCGCGATCCTTGCGGGGATGCTGTTGCCGGCGCTGGGCAAGGCGAAGACGAAGGCGCAGGGGATCCAGTGCATGAGCAACCAGCGGCAACTGGCCTTGGCATGGACCTTGTACGCGGGGGACAACCGGGAGGAGCTGGTGTGGAACGACCTGACGGCCGACGGCGCGGGGTGGGTTCGGGGGATTTTGGATTACAACCCCGCGAACCCGCACAACACAAACCGCGCGAACCTGCTGGACCCGAAATATGCGAAGCTGGCGCCGTACACGCAGTCGGCCGGCGTGTACAAGTGCCCGGCGGACCCGTCGTACGTGAAGGCCGGGGGCCAGCGGGTGGCGCGGGTACGGAGCCTGTCATTGAGCCAGGCGATGAATTCACGGGACGACTGGCTGGGGTTCGTGACGAAGAAGAAATACATGGTGTTCCGGAAGATGGGCGACCTGAGCATGATGAGCCCGTCGATGGCGTACGTGTTCATCGACGAGCACCCGGACAGCCTGAACTTCGGGGACTTTGCGGTGTCGATGAACGACGGGGCGCCGGCGGGATCGATTTACATCATTGATTACCCGGCCAGCAGCCACAACCGCGCCGGGGGCCTGAGCTTCGCGGACGGCCATGCGGAGGTGCACAAGTGGGTGGACGCACGGACGATCAAGCCGGTGACGTTGAAGCCGATGACGCTGGTGGTGCCATCAGGGGGCAACCTCGACATGATGTACATGTCGGACCATGCGTCGGTTCGGTTGCAGTGAGGGGACGAGGGGTGCGAGCCGGGCTTGCGAACGAGTGGAGAGGGGGTAGTGGGGTGCCATGCGGGTCATGGTCTGTGGCGGGAGCGGCTTCGTGGGGCGCGCGGTGGTGGAGGGATTGCGGGCGCGAGGGCATGGGGTGCGCGTGCTGACGCGGGGGACGCGTTCGGCGATGGCGGGTGTGGAGTGGGTGACGGGAGGGGTGGGCGACGCGGGGGCGATGGCGAGGGCGTGCGAGGGGAGCGAGGCGGTGGTGTACCTTGCGGGGATCATCGCGGAGGCTGGGGACCAGACGTACGACTGGGTTCATCGCGAGGGTGTGGAGCGGGTGCTTGGAGCGGCGCGTGCGGCGGGGGTGGGAAGGTGGGTTCAAATGAGCGCGTTGGGGACGCGGCCGGGCGCGAGGTCGCGGTATCACCAGACGAAGTGGGCAGGGGAGGAGGCGGTGCGAGGCTCTGGGATGGCGTGGACCATCTTCCGGCCGTCGCTGATCCACGGCGAGGGGGATGGCTTCATTGGGTTCTTCGAGCGGATGAGCCGGTGGAGCCCGGTGTTGCCGGTGATGGGAAGGCCGGACGCGTTGTTCCAGCCCGTGTGGGTGGGGGACGTGGCGCGGGCGTTCGCGAGTGCGATGGAGGCGAGGGCGAGCGAGGGAAAGGTTTATGACCTGTGCGGGCCGGGTCGCTGGACGATGCGGGGGATGCTGGGGTTGATGCTGCGGGTGACGGGGCGGCGGCGACTCTTGGCAGGGGTGCCTGGAGGGGCGGCATGGTTCCAGGCGTGGGTGGCCGAGAAGGTGGTGGGGGGATGGGTGGGGCGAACGCCGCCGCTGTGCCGGGACCAGTTGGTGATGCTGGAGGAGGACAACGTGGGGGATGCGGGCCCGGCGGCGAAGGAGCTTGGGTTGGAGTTCTCGGGGCTGGAGGAGCGCTTGAGGGATCGGTGGGGGAAGGACCGGGAGGGATTCTTCAGCTCGTGACGGGCCCGAGGGTGGTCGCGGGTTGGCTGGACGAGGATGGCTCGCGGTAGCCTAGGAGCTTGCGGTCCTTGATGAGCTGGGCGACGCGGGCGGGGACACGGGCCTCCCATCCTTGCTCGCCGGACTGGAGCATTCGGAGGACGTCGCGGCTGAAGATGTCGAGGCTTTGATCGGAGACGTCGCGGATGCCCTGGATGAAGTGGTTCTCGACGAGGTACATGTAGAGGTGGCGGAGGTGGGGGGCGATGCGGAGGTTGCCGGCCGTGATGATGGAGCCGGTCTTGGGCTCGCGGTACGGGTACACGAAGAGGCGCAGCTCGTTTTTGAACATGCGGCCGAAGCTTTCGAGGATGCCGCCGGCGAGGTCGGAGTAATACTTTTCCTCGAAGAGCTCGCGGAGGGTGGGGATGCCCATGACGAGGCCGACAGGTTGCTTGGTGAAGCGGAAGAGGTAGGAGGCGAGGCGGTGGAACTCGCCGTAGTTGGAGATAAGGACGGGGTGGCCGAGCTCGCGGAGGAGGTCCACGCGGTCGAGGAAGTCGCGGTGGTCGATGCGCCCCTCGGCGGACAGGTTCTTGAGGGTCATCTCCATGAGGACCTGGACGTCGGCGCCATCGACCTTGGGTTCCTGGACGAACTGGGCCTGGGCGGTCCGGAGCATGTCCACGGTGACGTGGGTGACGGGTCGGAAGGAGCCACGTTCGACGAGGACGCACTTCTTGTAGAGCATGTCGCCGGGCTGTCCGAGCTTGCCGTCGGGGCGGAAGAGGGCGGCGTTGGTGAGGCCCTTCTCGACGAGCTGGAGCGCGAGGAGGCGGTTGTCCACGCCATGGAAGGCGGGGCCGCGGAACTCGATCATGTCCACCTCGATGCGCTCGATGGTGAGGGAGTCGAGGAGGTCGTTGACGATCATGGAGGCGTCGGCGTGGTGGTAGAGGGCGCCATGAACGAGGTTGACGCCGAGGATGCCGAGGGCCTCCTGCTGGGGAAGGTTCTCGCGGTCCCACATGATGACGTGCATCAGGATGTCGCTGGGCTCGGAGCCGGGCTGGGTTTGGAAGCGGATGCCCATCCAGCCGTGGGTTTCCTCGCGGCGGGAGTAGCTGCGGGCGGCGACGGTGTCGGCGAAGGCAAAGAAACGGGTGGTGGCGCCGCGCTTGCCCGCGAGGCGCTCCACGAGGAGTCCGTATTCATGGTCGAGCATGGCGATGAGGCGGCGGCGGCTGACGTAGCGGTCGGTGGCGCCGTAGATGGCGTCGCTGACGACCATGTCGTAGGCGGACATGGACTTGGCGATGGTGCCGCTGGCCCCGCCCGCCCGGAAAAACCACCGCGCCACCTCCTGC
>CAIYFP010000272.1 GCA_903925515.1 uncultured Verrucomicrobiota bacterium | reverse complement strand
GGACCGGCGCGCGTTGGTCGTGGAAAGCGAGGTCATCCTGATCCACGGCGACAACAAGCCGGGCAGCCTGGCGCGCATCGCCCGCGTCCTGGGCGAGGCACGGATCAACATCGAGTACGCCTACTGCGCCACCAGCCCCAAAGCCCGCAACGGCCTCCTCGTCCTGCGCCCGTCCCACCCTCGCAAGGCCCTCGGCCTCCTCAACAGGTCGAACGACATCCAGCCCGACACGCCCCGCGCCGCGCCCGTCAGAAAAGGCTCGCGTCCCGCCCCATGAATCGCGGGTGTTGCGCCGCTCCATGAAAGTCCCGGGGTTTTCATGGGGCAACCCGAATGGCCGCGGCTCTTTTCCCGTCCCATGTCGTGGCTCGCTCCTCGTTGGACACGAAAACCCCCGAGGCGAAACACCCGCCATCCGTGAGACACGCCACGGGTGGCCGCGCACGGCCAGCACAATCCCGGCCCCACGACCCGGGCGTCCCCTACACCCACCCCTCGACCCACGCGTCGATCTCGCCCACCACCCCCCCGATCCGCGCCCGTTCCTCGTCGCTCCCCCGCCCGAATGGCTCCGACATCACGTCGTCGCAAAGCCCGCGCACCCGCAGCGCCGTCTTGATGCCCCGGATCACCGACGCCGCGTACCCGGTCGTCCCGTAGATCTCCCGAGACACGCGCTGCACCACGTCGTTCAGCACGCGCACCCGGGGGACGTCCCCGCGCTCGGCCGCCCGGTACAACTCGACGTACAACCGGGGGAAAACCTGCGCGCCGCCGCTCACCCCGCCATGCGCCCCGAACAACACCGCGTCCCCGAGCAACTCCTCCGGCCCGATGTACACCGTGAACCCCGCGCGCGACCGCGTCGCCTGCAACGCCTTGTGGAACTGGCCCATGTCCCCGCCGCTGTCCTTGAACCCCACGATCCCCGGCTGGTCCAGCGCCCAGCGCAGCAGGTCCAACGCGATCGGCGTCTTGACCAGCGACGGCATGTTGTACAGGAACAGCGGCAACGACGTCCCCGCGAGCACCTTCTCCACGTGCCGCCGCATGTCCGGGCCCGTCGCCGGCAAGTACGGCGGCGGCGCCAGCACCACCGCGTCCGCTCCCGCCTCCGCCGAAAACCGCGCCAGCCCCAGCGAATCCTCCAGCGCGCACGCCGTGATCCCCACCAACACCGGAATCCTCCCCCCCGCAGCCCGCGTCGTCTCCCGCACCATCGCCTCCTGTATCCCGCGCCCGTGGCAGGGTCCCTCCCCGGTCGTCCCAAGAATGAACACCCCCGCGACGCCCCCCCGGACCACGTGCTCCACCAAACGCCCCACGGCCGGCCCGTCCACCGACCCATCCGGCATCAACGGCGTGACCAACGGCGGGACAATGCCCCGCAACGGCGAAGAGAAGGAATGCGACATAGGGAAGTGCGTGCCCAAATCGTGGGCTCCCCTCCCCCCTCCCTTCCAGCCTTGTTTCCAACCCCTTCTCCCCGACCCCCGCCTGCCATTCGCCATTCGCCATTCGCCATTCGCCATTCCCCCCCGCCCTCCCCATCCTTCCCCCATGACGACGTCGCCCCCCCATGCCGCGCCCGCCCCATGGACCGAGCGCGCCCGCTCCTACCGGACCCATGCCGGGCTTCCGGCCCTTGCCGGGCTTGGCTCGATGGAACAGGCCATCCAGCCCGGCCTGCCCGTGGCCGAGTCCGTCCGCCGGCTCAAGCGTCATCACTACATCCTGAGGCGTCTCCACTCCATCTGGGTCGCCCGGATCACCGCCGAGCCCGTGTACGAAATCAAGATGGCCTTCAGCCTCCACGCCCACCTCGCCGCCGAGAACGTCTCCGCGCTCCGCGCGCGCGTCGGCGAGATGCGCGAGCCGCCCCTCGGCCTTGAGGACACCCCGCACCCCGGGCTTGCCTTGCTCCTCGACGAGATCCTCGCCGCCGCCGACACCGCCGAGTTGCTCCTTGGCGTGTACGAGGTCGTGCTCCCCGCGCTTCGCGACGCCATGGAACGGCACCGCGCCGAGACCCACGTGCTCGCGGACCAACCCACGCGCCGCGTCCTTCGCATCGCCATGGACGATCTCGACGAGCTGCTCGACTGGGGCCGCGCGGCGGTCTCCGCCGTCGTGTCGCCCGAGGACCGCCTGCGGGCCTCCGGGGCGCGCCAAACATGGGAGGCCGCCATCGCGGCGGCGGGCGGCATCGACGGGTGCCATGACACGGGCGGCCCCGTGCCCCCGCCACGGCGCTCCGCGACGCCATGGCGATACGACCGCACGCCCCGGCGCGACGAGCGGTTCGCGGACCCCTACAACATGGGGGTCAACGCGGAGGTGTTCCTGTACGACCCGGCGATGCCCTCGGACGCCAAGGTCCTGATGATGTACTACAAGCGCCTCCGGGAGATCGACGTGCCCGAGATGATGGCGAGCATCATCGCGGAGACCCCGGGCAAGCCGTGGGGGTATTACCGGGACATGACGCGCCAGCTCTGGGACGAGGCGCGCCATGCGATGCTGGGCGAGGTGGGGTTCGTGGCGGCCGGCGTGGACTGGCCGCGCGAGGTGCGCGTGAACTTCACATGGTCCCTCGGCCTCAACACCCAGCTCCAGCCGCTCGAACGTCATGCCGTCCTCTACTTCATCGAGCAAGGCCTCATGCCCAAGACCGGCAAGCGCCATGAATGGGAGGTCGCACTCGCCGCCGAGAACCCCCTCGCCGCCACCATCCAGGACTTCGACTGGGCCGACGAGGTCCTCCATGCGCGCATCGGGCGAGACTGGTACGTGGCCGCGATGCCCTCGCCCCACGAGGCCATCCAGTACGGCGACCGTTGCTGGAGCAAGGTCCTCATGGGATGGCGCGAATGGCGAGACGCCGGCCTGACCTCCCATGCCAATTGGTGGCCGCCCCTCTACGCCAACTGGTGCGCCCGCGAATCAAGGCCGCCCCACCCCGCCGCCGCCGCGTACGCCGTCACCTACGAGGCCGTCCGCGCCGACCTCAAGGACGTCTCCGGCCCGGCCTAGGGCTCGGACGCCGCGGACACGGGGGATGCAGGGGGGCCGGAGCATCCCGCCGGCCAATCGGCGGGCGGCCATGACGGGAGGGACTGGTTTGGTTGTCGGAGCACATCCATGCCGGGCGCCCGGTCGAAGGCATCCCGTGACCTAGACTGCGGACCCAGCCGCGGCGACGAGACAGGGCCATGGCGACGCGATGTCCTCCCCCGCTTCCGGCGGGACCTCTCGTCGCCGAAGATCGGGATCGTGTTCCTGGCGCCCTTCGAATCCCGTCGTTGGCCGCATCGCCCGAGAGCCCATGGCAAGGCATCCAGCGCGTGCCCGAACCTGCGGGACGCGGCCTCACGTCCCGGGAACGCGCCCGGCCCCGGCCGCCGCATCGCGAGGCGCGTCACGCATTCGTTCGTTTCAACGGCGCGACCTTCCGGGCAGCATCGGGTTCATGACCAAGGACGAGATCATCGACGGCATCCTTGCCGTGTACCGGGAGCGGGGGCATCGGGCGTACGGGGAGGACGTGACGGAGCTCCAGCACGGCTTGCAATGCGCGACGCTCGCCCAGCAGGAGGGGGAGACGGCCGAGGTGATCGTCGCAAGCCTGCTGCATGACTTCGGGCACCTGTTGCACGACCTCGGCGAGGACATCGCGTCGAAGGGCGTGGATGCCCGGCACGAGCACGTGGGTGCGAACCGGCTTTCCGCATGGTTCGGGCCGGACGTGGTGGAGCCCATCCGGCTGCACGCCGCGTCGAAGCGTTACCTGTGCTGGAAGGAGGCAGGCTACCGCGCGGGGTTGTCGGAGGCGTCGGCGAGAAGCCTTGAGCTGCAAGGCGGGGTCATGACGGCATCCGAGGCGGCTGAGTTCGAGGCGGGGCCGCATTACGACCGGGCCGTGCGGGTGCGCCGGTACGACGACCGCGGCAAGGATCCCGGCATGGCGACGCCTGACATGGAGTCGTTCCGGCCGCTGATGGCGTCGCTCGTGCGGGCGGGCGCGTGACGCGGACGATGGATTGGCCTCAACGGGGTCCAGGCAAGGCAAGGACACGCGATGCAACGTTGGCAGGAACGCCCCGCCGTGGTCGCCGCATGGGGCATGGTCGCGGCGTTTGGCGCGTACGCGTGCATGTACGGCTTCCGCAAGCCGTTCGCGGCGGGCGGGTACGAGGGGGCGGAGTTCGGCCCGGGTTTCAAGGCGGCGATCGTGACGGCGCAGACGCTGGGGTATGCATTGTCCAAGTGCCTCGGCATCGGGCTCGTGTCCGCGATGCCGGCGGGGCGAAGGATTGCCTCGTTGATGGCGCTGGTGGGGCTGGCCGAGGCGGCATGGGTGGCGGCGGGGCTGTTGCCGCGGCCATGGAACATCGCGTGCTTCTTCGTCAACGGGCTGCCGCTGGGGATGGTGTTTGGGCTGGTGCTCGGGTTCCTGGAGGGGCGGAGGATGACGGAGGCCCTGATGGCGGGGTTGTGCGCCAGCTTCATCCTCGCGGACGGCCTCTCGAAGTCGCTCGGCGCACACCTGCTGGCGACGGGCGTGCCGGAGCGGTGGATGCCTGCCGTGGCAGGGCTGTTGTTCACGCCGCCGTTGGCCGGGTTCGCATGGCTCCTCCACCGGCTGCCGCCGCCGAGCGAGGCGGACGTCGCGGCGCGCAGGGAGCGGGCGCCCATGGACGCGGCGGCGCGCCGGGCATTCCTGCGGCGGAACGCGGCGGTGCTGGGCATGGTGATCCTCGCGTACTCCGGCATCACGGTGCTGCGGGGGCTGCGGGCGGACTTCGCGCCGGAGCTTTGGAGGGCGCTGGGGTTTCCGGGGCAGCCCTCGTTGTTCACGCGCTCGGAGTTTTGGGTGGCATCGGGCGTGCTGCTTGCGAACGCGTTGGCCGTGCGCTGGCACGACAACCATTCGGCGTTCCGCTACGGCCTCGCCATCGGGATCGGCGGCGTGCTGATGGTCCTTGCCGCGATGGCGGCCCGGGGGGCCGGGTGGATGGGCGGGTTCGGCTTCATGGTCACGCTGGGGCTCGGGCTGTACCTGCCGTACGTCGCGGTGCATACCACGCTCCTCGAAAGACTGGTCGCCGGGGCCAAGGACCGCGCCAACCTCGGCTTTGTCATGTACCTCGCCGACGCCGGCGGCTACGTCGCCTACGCGGTGATCCTGCTGCTGGGCCAAGCCGGCGATGGCCCCCGGGGGTCGCTCGCGGGGTTCGAGGGCCTTGCATGGGTCGTCTGCATCTTCGCCGCGGCGGCGTTCGCCGGCGCCGGATGGCTGATGCGCCGGGGCAAGGCGTGAGCATGGCAAGGACGCCTGCGGCATGCGCCGCTGGACCCGTCCCCCATGGAGACCGGCTTGCGGCCGTGAAACGAGGCCGCGGGCGCCGGCCCGTGGCGCAGGCACCCCGCCCTCGGCCGGGGCCATTCCTCCAACGGCGCGCGCCCCCCGCCCTCCCCGTCACCGGCCTTCCCTCGGGAAAACCTTCCGGGATTCGGCGCGGTCGAGCTGGCCGCGCGTGACGCCAAGCTGGCTCAGCAACCTTAGCTCTCGCCACAGGTCGGCGGGCTGGACCTCCCCGCGAAGCAACGCCCGGTACCGGGCGAGCGTCCGCGACACGGTGTCGCCGTCCTCGTCCACGAACTCGACCCGGAAGTTGCGAAGCCCATGGGCGAGGAGTCGTGGCGCGGCCTCCGCCCCAGTCTGGGCGCGCCCGTTGAACACGGTGTTGCGGCAGCCGGCGTCGGCCTTCAGGGGATGCTCCTGCCCCACGCGGTCCCGGAGGCGCACCTCGTGCTTGTCGCACGGGCGACCGCAGTTGGTGTAGTCCGTGCCCTTGGAAAGGAACGCGCAGAACACGCAGTGCTCCATGTGAAACATCGGCATGTGCTGGTGGAGCGTGACCTCGAGCCACCAGGGCGGGACACGCCGGGCGAGGTCCTCAAGCTGGGCCACGTTCAGGTCGTAGCTCGGCGTGACGCGCTCAAGCCCGGCCTCGCGCACCCAATGCCCGGCCGCGATGGGGTTGGCGACGTTCAGGGAAAAGTCGCCCCGCAACCTCGCGCCCCGGAACGCCCGCAGGTGGTCCGGGTTGCGGACAAGGAAGCCGTCGGGCCCGGACGACGCCACGATCTTCAAAATCCAGTCCTCGCCGGGCTTGAAGATGCGCGGGGGCGCAACCCATGCCTCCGGCGACGGCCCGGAGCAGGAGCCGCGCTCACGGACGGCCCGGACGGCGTCGCGCAGCCGCCTGGGGTCCTCGAGGTCGAGGTACAACGTGCGCACGCCGCAGTCGAGGGCGGCCGCGAGCTGCGGCATGGAGCGGACGAGCGCGATGATGCCTGCGGCGGGATCGCCCGGGATCGACGCCTCCTCCGCCGCCTGCCGGGGCTCCCAGGGCTCCACCCCGGCGTCGAGCGACGCGGGCTCCACGAGGAGCGTCCAGCGGTGGGGCCGGGCCATGGCGTTCCCCAGCGCCTCCGCCAAGTCCCGCCGCACGCGGTTGAGCTCGCTCAGCGGCAGGATGACGTCGCCCTCGAGCTGGTTGGCAAGGCCCGCAAGATGGAAGGGCGTGCCGCCAAGGCGCCCCAGTTGGTCGCGCAGCCGCTCGGTGGTGAGCGGTTGCCGCTCCGCCATGGCGAGGGGCACGGAAGACTCCACCCGGACGACGCACCCGGACTCATGCCTCGCGACCACGGTCAACGGGCCGCCCTCATGCCCGTGCACCTCCATCGAAACCGCGCGGGTATGGCGGATGGCGTCGCCCTCGAAGGTCCTTCGCAGCTCGCGCTCGAGCGCGGGGTCGCCCGTCTTCCACAGAAGCTGCCCCGGCGCCACGCGCCCCCAGTCGATCGCGTCCCACCCGAACTCGACCGCGACGGTGCCATCGGGGCGCGCATGGACCGCAAAGACGCGCCCGCCCTCCTCGTCGAGGTCGGGACGTCCGGCGTCGAAGACGACGCCGTCGCCGGCGTGGAGGGGTGCCTCCGGGCGCAGGACGACTCGATGCCGTTCGACGCGCTCGACCCGGCCAAGGAACACGCCGCGCTTCTTGCCGAACCGGGCATGGACGAGGCGTTGGTTGTCGATGCCGCCGAACCAGCCCGTGTGCAGGCCGCGGGAAAAACCCATCTCGAGCTCGTAACGGGCACGGCCCGGGTCAAACCGCTCAAGGCCATGGACGGAGGCGGCGCCGGGCTGCCGTCCGATGGCGTCCAGCGCGGCGCGATAGGCGCGCGTTGCTGCGGCCACGTACTCGGGCGACTTCAGCCTGCCCTCGATCTTGAGCGACGCGACGCCGGCCCGCACGAGCCCGGGGAGGACATCGAGGCCCGAGAGGTCCTGCGGCGACAGGAGGTAGCGTCGGTCGCCAAGGGGAACATCCTTGCCGTCGGCGACGAGCTCGTAGGGCATGCGGCAGGCCTGGGCGCACTCGCCACGGTTGGCGCTTCGTCCGCCAAGGGCCTCGCTGGTGAGGCACTGCCCGGAGTAGGCCACGCACAAGGCGCCATGGACGAACACCTCGAGCGGCAAGGGCGGCCGATCCAGCGCGCGCTGCGCCTGCTGGATCACCTCGATCTCCCTCAGCGAGTTCTCGCGCGCAAGGACCACGAGGTTGCACCCAAGCCCCCGCGCCTGCTCCACGCCCGCGGGGCTCGTCACCGTCATCTGCGTCGAGCCATGAATCGGGAAGTCCGGCGACAAGCGCCGGATCAGGCGGCAGATCCCCACGTCCTGCACGATGGCCGCGTCCACGCCCGCCCGGATGATGGACCGGAGATACTGCGCCGCCTCGGGGAGCTCGCCGGTGAAGACCAGCGTGTTGAACGTGACGTAGCCCCGGACGCCGCGGCGGTGCAGGAACTCCATCAAGGCGGGCAGGTCCGACTCCGTGAAGTTCCTCGCCCGCATCCGCGCGTTGAAGCGGTCGAGCCCGAAGTAGATGGCGTCGGCCCCGTTCTCCACGGCCGCCCTCGCGCATTCCCAGTCGCCCGCCGGCGCGAGCAACTCCGGGAGACGCGTCGTCCCGGCGACAGGCGTCGCGGACGCGACGTGCCCGGGCGGCGCGGCGGGCGGGGTGATGCGGGCGCTTTCTGCGGGGGTTCCTTCCACGCGCGCATCCTGCCCGGGGCGCCCGGGGAAGTCCAAGGCGCGAGCACGCCGACGATGAAGGCAGGGCGCCACGGTCGCCGGGGCGGGGCGCGGTCGCCGCATCCCGGCGACGTCAGGCGAGGACTTCTCGGACCACCTCGCCTGCGACGTCCGTCAGTCGGAAGTCGCGCCCGGCGTGCCTGAAGGTCAGGCGCTCGTGGTCGAGCCCCAGCAGGTGCAGCATCGTCGCATGCAGGTCATGCACCGCGGTGGGTCGTTCCATGGCCTTGAATCCGAACTCGTCCGTGGCGCCGTATGCCATCCCGCCGCGGACGCCGCCGCCCGCGAGCCAAACCGAGAAGCCGTAGTGATTGTGGTCACGCCCGAGCTTCGACTTGCCGCTGTCACCCAGCTCCACCGTGGGGGTCCGACCGAACTCCCCGCCCCACAGGATCAACGTGTCGTCGAAGAGGCCGCGCTGCTTGAGGTCCGACATGAAGGCCGCGATGGGCCCGTCGATCTCGCCCGCCTGCTTGCGCAGGTTCCCCTCGATGTTGTCGTGGTGGTCCCATGGCTGCCCGGCGCCATGCCACAACTGGACCACCCGCACCCCGCGCTCCAGCAACCGCCGCGCAATCAACGTCTGGCGCCCGTGCACCGTGTCGCCATACGCCGCACGCACGTGCGCCGGCTCGCGCGAGATGTCGAAGGCGTCCGTGGCCTCCATCTGCATCCGGAACGCCAGCTCGAACGACTCGATCCGCGCCTCCAGCCGGGGATCGTTGCCCCGCGCCGCCGCGTGCGCCGCGTTCAGCTCGTGCAACAGGTCCAGCTGGCGCCGCTGCACCGACGCCGTCGCGTGCGGGCTCCGGATGTGCTCGATCAGCCGCGCCACCTCCTTGTGCTGCGGGTCCACGAACGTCCCCTGGAAGATCCCGGGCAGGAACGCCGACTGCCAGTTCTCCGCGTCCTTGATCGGCATCCCGCCCGGGCACAGCGCCACAAAACCGGGCAGGTTCGCGTTCTCCGACCCCAGCCCATACAACGTCCATGCCCCGAACGAAGGGCGCACCTGCACGCTGTCGCCGCAGTTCATGAGCATCAGCGAAGGCTCGTGGTTCGGCACCTGCGCGTGCATCGACCGGATCACCGCGATGTCGTCCGCATGTGCCGCCGTCAGCCCGAATGCATCGCTGATCTCAAGCCCGCTACGCCCGCGCGGACGAAACGCGAACGGCGACGGGAACGCCGTGCCCGTCTTCCGCTCCGTCCGCAGGTTCCCCGCCGGAAGAACCTTCCCCGCATGCCGTGCCAGCGCCGGCTTGGGATCAAACGTGTCCACGTGCGACGGCCCCCCGTTCAGGAAGAAATGCACCACCCGCCGCGCCCGGGGCCCGAAGTGCGGCGCGCGCGCCACCATGGGCGACCCCGCGCCGCCCATGGCCCCGTCCGCCCGGGCCATCCCGGGGTCGATCAATCCAAGGGACATCGCCCCCAGTCCCATCCCGGAAAACCGGAGGAAGTCCCGTCGTGTCGGTCGTGGCATCATGACGTCAATCGGCAAAGGCCATCTCGTTCGATAGCAAAAGAACGTGCGCGTACTGTTCCCATGGACGCAGCCGCTCATCCGGGCCCGGCGGACCCCCGAAGTCCGACGCCGCGTCCCATCGCGCGCCGTCCGCCGCCACCAACACCGGCGCCCATTGGAACTGGTCCGAGTTGAGCCCGTTCCGGATGTCCACGGCGAAGTCAAGGGACTCGCCAGCCCGCAGCTCCACCGGCCCGGCCTTCATGGCCACGTCCGACTGGTGCGCCACGCCCGACGCCAGCACGGCGCCCCTCGGCCCGAGCACCCACGCCCGGACCCCGTCCCCCTCGGCCACCTCGTGCCGCAGCACCCCCTCCACCGTCACTCGCACGTCGCGCGGGGCGATCCAGCGCCGCACGACCGCATGAGCAAGCGTGTTGCCCGGATGCCCGCCCTCCGCCGTGAGCCGCGCCCAACCTGTCTCGCCGCCGGGCCACGAGGCGTCCCCTTGCCATGACTTGCCCGTGTAATGCGGCAAGGGCTTGAAGCCGCGCACCAACCCGTTCGTGGAGTCCACCTCGCCCGTGCCGCACATCCATGGCCCCGGTTTCCATGGCGCGACCGGGGGCGGCTCGGACGCCTCGGACGCCGCGATAAAGCGCAGCGCGGCCGCCGTCTCGCCATCCGTCGCCCGTCTTTGGAACACCGCCCGATGAAGGGCATCCACTCGCTCCGGCCCCGCCATGCCGCGTGTCCGCGCCGCCAACGCCCGTGCACGCCCCGCCGCGAACGGCCCGTTCAAAAAGAACAACCCCTGCTGCGGCACCGTGGTCTCGTGCCGCACCGACACGTGCAGGTCCGGGTTCGCCACGTCGAACGTCCGGAGCACGCCGGGGAAGAACTGCCGGTCCACGAACGCGTACAACGTCCGGCGCCGGTTCGTCGCAGCAAGCAACGGCCCCGGCTTGCCGCCGATCGTTCCCTCCAGCTCCCCGCTCGCCGCCAGCATCGAGTCCCGCAGCACCTCGAACGAAAGACGCTGCCTCGGGAACGCCGACAACGCGCGGAGCCCCGTGTCCGAAGGATGCGGGGCGGTGCTCGACGCGCGATACGTGGCGCTCCCCACGATCAGCCGATGCAACGCCTTCAGGCTCCGCCCATCCGAAAGGAACCGCGCCGCCAGCCAGTCCAGCAGCTCCGGATGGCTCGGCCGTCCCGCCCGCAGCCCAAGGTCGCTCGGCGTCTCCACCAGCCCCGCCCCAAAATGATGCTGCCAGACCCGGTTCACCAACGTCCGCGCCGCCAGCGCGTTGCCCGCGTCCGTGATCGCCCGCGCCAGCTCCAGTCGCCCGCTCCCGTTCTCGAACGGACGGCGCCCCTCCCCAGCCAACACTCGCAGGAACCGCCGCGGCACCTCCTCGCCCGGCTGCGCCGGGCTTCCCCGGCGAAACACCCGCGGGTTCGGCGCCCCGTCCCGGTCCGTCGCCACCACCGCCGTCGCAAGCCCCAGCTCCACCGTCCTCCGGTCGATGTCGCCTTGCAGCTTCCCCAACTCCTCCGTCACCGGCGTCGGCACGAAGTACTCGATGCTCACAAGGTCGCCGTCCGGGATGCGCGCCGGGCCATGCGGGTCCCGCAGGAACCGGACCAGCTCCGCCATGGCGGGCGACGGCGACGGATCATCGCGTCGCCCGTGGACTTCCCGGAACAACTTGCCGTAGGCCAACGCCACGTCCGCCTTCCCGCGCAACGGCCCGCGCAGCATCTCCTCGACGAGGGGGTTCACTTCCCGGTGCCCCGGCCGCGACGCCATCGCCGCCCGGGCCGCCTTCTCGAAGCCCTCCCCCTCGGCCATGTCCAGCGCGGCCACCGCGCGCCACGGCCCGAACAACCGCTCCTGCACCGGCCCCGGACGCACCAGCCAGTCCCGCCAACGCCGCACCGAGTGCGGGATCAGGTCGCCATCCGTGAGGATTTGGTCGAACCCCTCCTCCGGATAGTCGCGCAACGACAACTGCGCCCCCAGGTACTCGTCCACGCGCCGTGCGAGGCGCGACTCGGCCTCGGACCGCCGCAACGCATGCGCGTCCGCATACGCCTTGCGGCGCCGCGCCAACTCCGCGTCGTCGCTGTCCACGAGCGGCACCGCCTTGTCCTCCGACGCCGCGAACACCCCGTACAACGAGTAGTAGTCCGCCGTCGGGACCGGGTCGTACTTGTGGTCATGGCAACGCGCGCACGCGACCGTCAGCCCGAGCGTTGTCCGGCACACCACGTCGATGCGGTCGTCGATGATGTCGTGCGTCACCCCAAGGAAGCGGCGGCCAAGGGTCAGGAATCCCATCGCAGCAAGGTCCGGCGATCGTGCCGGCACCAACTGGTCGGCCGCGATCTGGAGCTGCACGAACCGGTCGTAGGGCATGTCCCGGTTGATCGCGCTCACCACCCAGTCCCGGTAGGCCGTCGCCTGCACAAACTTCGACTCTTCCCGCGCATATACGTACCCCTTCGTGTCCGAGTACCGCGCCATGTCCAGCCAGTGCCGTCCCCAACGCTCCCCGTGGCGCGGGTCCGCCAGCAACCGGTCCGCCGCCGCGCCCGCCGCAACGTCCGGGTCGGCCTCGAACTCGGCCGCAAACCGTTCCACCTCCCCGAACGACGGGGGAACGCCCACGAGGTCGAGCGCCATGCGCCGAAGCAGGACCCGGGGCTCGGCGGGCGGCGGCGGCCGGATGCCCTGCGACTCCAGCCTTGCGAGGATGAACCGGTCGATCTCGTTCCGGCACCACGTCGTGTTTCCCACGCTGGGCGGCGCCGCCTTGCTCAGCGGCTGGAACGCCCAGTGCCGGTCCGCGTCCGGCGGCGGCGTCACCGCGCCCCGCAACGACGCAGGAACGGACAACACCAAGCCCAGCCAAAAGGCCATGACGGGGTTCCATCTCATGGGGACAGCTCGCGGGGAATCCTCCCCCCGCCGACCCCGGCGCGCAAGGAGGCCCTTGCGCCCCACCCATTAGCCGCGCCCCGGCCCGTCGGCCACGAGCAGCACGTCCGCCGGGTCCACGTGAAACATCCCGCCGACCCCGGCCTCCGGCGCCATGCGCGGGTTTGGCACGAACCGCTTGAGCCGGTTCCCCGACGCCATCAAGACGTGCTCCTCCACCTCCCCGAGGTAGTTGACCGACTCCACGACCGCGCCGAACACGTTCGCCGTGGCCGGGCCCTCCATGACCGCCTCGGGACGGAACCCCGCCCAGGCACGCTCCCCCTCCGCAAGGCGGCCAGCCGGGCACTCCATCTCCCCCAACGCCGTGCCGACCCGCGCCCACCCGCCGCGCACCGACACCACCCGGGCCTCCAGCCAGTTGCATTCCCCGATGAAGTCCGCCACGAACCGCGTCCCGGGCCGCCGATACACGTCGCGCGGCGCGCCCACTTGCTCCACCCGGCCGTCGCGCAGCACCGCCATCCGCCCCGCCAACGCCAGCGACTCCTTCTGGTCATGCGTCACGTACACGGTCGTGATCCCATGGCCCTCGTGCAGCCGCCGGATCTCGTCCCGCATCTCCAGCCGCAGCCGTGCGTCGAGGTTCGACAACGGCTCGTCCAGCAACAACACGTCCGGGCGCACCACCATCGCCCGCGCCAACGCCACCCGCTGCTGCTGCCCCCCGGACAACTGGTTCGGGTTCCTCCCCGCGAATCCCTCCATCCGCACCATCGCCAGCGCCTCCCGTACCCTCTCCCGCTTCTCCCCCGGCGCCACTCGCCGCACGTCGAGCCCGTACGCCACGTTCTCCTCCACCGTCAGGTGCGGCCAAAGCGCGTAGTTCTGGAAAACCATCCCCACGTTCCGCCCATGCGGCGCCACGTCGTTCATCCGGCGGTCCCCGAACCAAACCTCCCCCTCGTCCGGCACATGAAACCCCGCCAGCAACCGAAGCAACGTCGTCTTCCCGCACCCCGATGGCCCCAGCAGGAAGAACAACTCCCCGTCCTCGATCTCCAGCGTCACCCCGCGCAGCACCGGCGTCGCCCCGAACCCCTTGCTCACGTTCCGTATCCCAATCCTCATCTCAGTCCTTCCCTTCCCTTGCCTTGCCATCCCCGGCCCGCCCCGCCCCCCGCATGCCCGCGATGCGCCGGTACTTCTCCCTCGCGACCCGCTGCCAAAGCGTCTTCAGCCGGTTGCGCTCCACAGGGGACGACCACGCTCCCTTCGCCAACGCCAACGCCTCCGCCTCGCCCAAGGGCACCGACCCCAGCTCCCGCATCAACTCCTCCGGCAACCCCAGCTCCACCACCCGCCGCCACGCACGGACCAGCTCGTCGTGCACGTCCACGTAGATCGCCCCGAACAACGACCGCACGATGTCCCGCCTCGCGTTCGCAAGCCGCGCGTCATAACGAAACCCCGAACGTACCTCGAAGGGGCGCACCCGCACCATCGACTCCCCCGCGAACTTCCCGTACAACCCCGGCCGCACCGGCAGCCGCAACAGCGTGTTCCGCTCCGGCCCCAGCGGATGCCCGGCCGGCAACAGCCACAGCCGCTGCCCCTCCTCCCCCATCACGAAGTCCATGAACCTTCCTGCCGCCTCCCGGTGCGGCGCCCCCCGCAAGACCGCAATGCCGTCCGGGCTCACCGACACGAAGTCCTCCGGCAGCACGAACGCCATGTTCGTCCCCCCGGCCGCCGCCATCTGCACGAACGCGTAATAATCAATGCAGAACGCGCAGGCCACCTGCCCCAGCATCGCCTCCTTCGCCGTGGACGAACTCAGCCGGTCAAACTGCCGGACATTGCCCGCCACCCGCGACAACATCCCCCACCCGCGCTCCCACCCCAACGCCTGCAGGTACGCCTCGTACATGTTGTTCATCGTCCCGCTCAACCGCGGGTCGCCCGCCCCAACCCACCCCATCAGCCTCGGGTCGGCCAAGTCCTCCCAACGGCGCGCCCGAGGCAGCCCGGCCATCCCTTCCACCCGCGCGTTCCTCAGGATCCCGAAGCTCGACAAACACGCCCCATGCCATGTCCCGCCCGCGCCATGGATCTCCAGCCCGTTCACCACCCGCCCCAAGCCTTCCTCCACCTCCGTCGGCAAGTCATGCGGCTCCAACAAACCCTTCTCCGCCAACGCAAGAAACGGCTCCGGCCCGCCCCCAAAAAACACGTCGATCCCAATCCCCCCGGGCTTCGACGCAAACTCCGACGTCACGAACCGCTGCGCCTCGCCCGAGCCCCCGACATCCCGCCATTCCACCCGAACCCCGTCCCCAAACTTCCCCCGGTGCCACCGGTCAAACCCGCGCTCGAATTCCACCCGGATCTCCTCCGGGTGCGGCGTCACCACCACCAACACGGACACGGCCGCGCCAGCGCCCCTCGCCACGCTCGCCAGCAAGGCCATCCACGCCACCCGCCACGCCCTGACGGCCCAACGCCCCCGTTCCGGCCCCGCCCATGGCCCATCCCGCATCATCCTTGCCCTCTCAACGCCGTCGCCGTCGCCGCCAGCGTCGCCACGTCCGACACGTTCAAGACCACCGCCGCCTTGTCGATCCGCCTCATGAACCCCGCCAACGCCGCCCCCGGCCCCAGCTCCACGAACCGCGTGTACCCCTGCCCCAGCAACCAACGCATCGACTCCTCCCATCGCACCGACGACGTCACCTGCTCCACCAGCACCCCCGCGATCGTGCCCGGATCCCCGTGCGGCCGCGCCGTCACGTTGCTCACCACCGGCACCACGGGCTCACGCCACCCCACCTTCCCAAGCTCGCCCGCGAGCTTCGCCCGGGCCGACGCCATCAACGGCGAGTGATACGCCCCCGCCACCGCCAGCGGGATCGCCTTCCTCGCCCCCTTCGCACGCGCCAGCTCCACCGCCTTCCCAACCCGTCCCGCCTCCCCCGAGATCACCAGCTGACCCGGGCAGTTCAGGTTCGCCAACGTCACCCCGGCCTCCGCGCACACCTCCCGCGTCGGCCCCTCATCCAGCCCAATGACCGCAGCCATCGACCCGCGCGTCGCGTCGCATGCCTCCTGCATGAACCGCCCCCGCATCCGCACCACCTGCAACCCCTCCTCGAACGTCATCGCGCCCGCCGCCGCCAACGCCGTGAACTCCCCAAGCGACAACCCCGCCGTCGCCCCAAACGCCAGCCCCGGCACCACCTCCCGCAACAGCTCGAACGCCACCCAGCTCGCCAGGTAAATCCCCGGCTGCGCGTTCTCCGTCCGCGTCAGCTCCGCCTCGGGCCCGCCAAAGCACACCCCCGACAACCCCATCCCCAGCACCTCGTCCGCCCGGCGAAACAACCCCGCCGCGACCGGGTAAGCCTCCGCAAGGTCCCGCCCCATCCCCACCACCTGCGTCCCTTGCCCCGCAAACAACAACGCCGTCTTTTGGTTCACCCCCCAACCCAACCACACCCCGCAATCCATGGCGAACCGCGAATCCCGGCCCCGCCACCCACTCCACCCTGCCCCCAACCCTCAGCGCCCGGCATCCGCCTCCGCCAACGCCTTCACATGACGCAACACAAGCCCATGGATCGAGTGGATGATCCCGTCGGACCACGCCCTCCAGTACACGTCCGGCCACAACCCGTGCTCGTACCATGTCGTCCCCACCAGCCGCGTCCGCCCGCCCGGCAACGGCTCCAGCAGGAACTCCCCCGCACGCGACAGGAAATGCCCCTCGAGATGCGGCGGATGAATCGCCCGGTACGGCGTCCATTCCTGCATCGGCTCCGGGTTCGACTCCACCCGGAACGCCAGCCGCCGCGGCTCATCCCATGCCGTGATCGGCTCCACGAACGGACCCGTCGAGAAATGGCAAAGGCGCACCGCCCCCACGCCCGTCCCGTGCATCTCCGCCCGCACCGGGTACGCCAGCCCCACCCGGAACATCCACTGCGTCGGCTCCGGCAACCGGGAGAACGACACCACATGGCGCCACACCACCGCCGGCACCGCATCCACCTCCAGCACCGTGCGCACCGGCCGCACCGGCGACGCCACCGGCAGCCAATGCTCCAGCCCCATCCCAAGGGGAATCAACGCCAGCGCCATCGTGGGCGGCCCAGTCCCGCCCGGCTGCATGCCCCATGACCTCCTCACCGCCCATGCCGTGAGGGATCCCACGGACCCCAGCGCCATGGCCAACGGCGCCGCCATCACAAGACAAACCACCCCCTCGAACGCAAACGCCAGCAGGGCAATCCCCCCGGCCAGCATCGCGCCCCATGTCACCCCAAGGCATCGCATCAACGTCGCACCGCGGCTCCCCGAACAAATCCACGTCGCCACGAACCCCATCGCAAACGGCGACCCCACGAACAACGCCCATCCATACGTCTGCAATCGCTGCGCACCCACCCACGTGGCCGCCGCCGCCATCAACGCCACCACCGCCACCGCGTATCCTGCCCCGGCCAACCCGGAGACCCCCGCCCCGCTCCGGGGCATCCAGCCCCCCCACCTCCGCCCCCCGCGCCCGCCCGTTCCCGCGCCGGCCCCGGCCTTCTCCCCGACCTCGCCCCCGCCACGCCCCGGTACCACGCACAGCAGCCCGAAGAAGAACAACTTCACCACCGGCACAAGGAACAACAGCACCCACCACCCCGACATCCGCGCCGACCGCAGCCGCGCCAACGTCAGCATCACCCCGACGTACAGGAACGGAATCGAGGCCGCCAGCAACACGCCCAACGCCTCCGTGTCCAAGCCCGCCGGCATGGCCTGCCACAGGTACAGCCGCGCCATCCGGCCCGCCTGGACTAGCGGGTTCCCCTCGCGTGTGGACCAGCCCTCGGACATCCATCCCAGCAGCAGGCGGTCGATGTTCCACTTCAAGGCCGCCAACCCAAGGCCCCACCACGCAAAACGGGCGCGCGCCATCCGGCCGCGCCCGCGCAACAGATCCCTCCAGCCCGATTCCTCCGGCCCACGCCCGCCTGCCCCGCCGCGCAATGCCTCGTCCACTCAGCCTCCCTCACGGTGTCTCGAAGAACGCCGCATGGCCCCTCGTCGCACGCCTCAAGGGCACCCGGCAGGCGTCCCCAAGGCAATGACGGTTCCGCGCCACCCATCCATACGCCCCGTCTAGCCGCCGCCGGAACCACGGCACCCGCGCCGCCCACGCCAACGGCCGCAGCCACCACACCTCCCGCGCAAGGAACAGCAGGCCCTCCGTCCCGCCCAGCACGCGCCCGTCGCCCAGCACCAGCTGGATCTCCCCGGGCAACCTCCCCTCCCGCAACCCCAGCCGCCGCGCCATCCATGGCCCCTGCAATGGCAGGAACTCGTACCCGCGCCTCCCCAGCACCGGCCGGAGCCGCCGCGCCAGCGTCGTGCACACCGGGCACAACTCGTCGTAGCCCACCCAGCCCGCCCCCAACACACCCAACACGCCTTGACCGTCACCCGTCGCATTCATGCTTTCCTGCCTCCCTTTCCTTCCGTCGCCTCGTCTGGCGCGCCCACGCCCAGCAACCTCAGCGCCCGGTCGCCCATCGACGCCAGCCGCGCCAGCGCCGGCACCGGCAACGCCCGCAACCGGTCGAACCAGCCCGTCGTCGCCTCGAAGAACCCCAGCAGCTCCCGCAGCCGCCCCTCCACGTGCGGGTCGCGCTTCCTCGCCTCCTCCGCCTCGGCGATGCACTCCCTCAGCACCGCCAGCGTCGGGTCCATCTCCCGCCGCTTCCGCTCGATCGCGATCGTGCGGAACAGCTCCCAGGTGTCCTGCAAGCCCTCGAAGTGGTCGCGCCGGTCGCCCATGACATGGACGAGCCGGACGATGCCCCATGCCTGGAGCTCGCGGAGGCTGGTGGACACGTTGGACCGGGCGACGCCGAGGAGGGACGCGATCTCCTCCGCATGGAGGGGGCGCGGGGCGAGGAGAAGGAGGGCATGGACCTGGGCGACGGTGCGGTTGACGCCCCACCGGGCGCCCATCTCGCCCCAGTGGAGCACGAACCGCTGGTGCACCTTGTCTAGTCCCGTGTCCACGTTCATTTCTGTAATTACAGAAATTGAAGTTGCAACAGATGTCAAGCCCCACCCCCCCCACCCCCGTCCCCGCAGGGTGCACCTCACTCCCCCCGGGGTTCCCTGACGGGGGATTTCTGACGGGGTAAGTTTCCGAAGGATTTTCCGGGGCCCGGGTTCCCTTTCCCGGCATCCTGCCCCCTGAATGGTGTTGCCAAACACAATGCAGGGGCGGCCGTTTGGCCCCCGGGAACTGGCCGAGATCCGCGGCCTGATTCACGACCACCCGGACTGGAGCCGCTACCAGCTGAGCCGAGAACTGGCCCGCCGGTGGAACTGGCAGGGTTCCAATGGCCAGCTCAAGGACATGGCCGCCCGAACCTTGCTCGGCAAGCTCGCCCTTCGGGACTGGATCCAGTTGCCAGCCCGTCGGATGGCCTCTCCCACCCGCAGCGGTCGCAGGCCCGCCCCGCTCCCCGGTCTCCTGGGCCTGGACGAATCACCCCTGACCGCGCCACTCGGCGACCTGCTCCCCCTTCGGGTCCAGGAAGTCAGCCTCCCGAGGGATCGGGCAGCCAGGAGACGACTGGAGGGCTGCCTCCACGCCCATCACTACCTCGGCTACCAGTCCCGCGTCGGCGAGAACCTCCAGTACTGGGTGGAGTCCGGCACCGGCCGCCCGGTGGCCTGTGTCGTGTTCGGCGCCGCCGCATGGCACTGTGCCCCGCGTGACCGGTGGATCGGCTGGTCCCCGGCCCAGCGCGCCATCGCGTTGCCCCGGGTCGTCAACAACACCCGCTTCCTCATCTTCCCCTGGGT
>CAIYFP010000271.1 GCA_903925515.1 uncultured Verrucomicrobiota bacterium | reverse complement strand
GGGGCATCCTTGCCGCCGCGTGAGGGCACGCGGCCTACGGCACGGGCCGAGCCTTCGGCTCCACGGGGGGATGGCTGATCCCCGCCCCAACGGCCGTTTTTAGGTTCAGTTGGGACGGAAGTGATTGCGAAGCAGATGCTTGTGCAAGCCGAGGAGTGAGCGAGGCGCGGGCCAGTTCCAGGCCCGTAACGAGCGAAGGACGAAGCTCTTGCGAAAGAAGATCCAGCAAGCACGACCGATCCAACTGCATCGTTCCGGCTAAGTCGTGGGTGATCCAGAACACGCCGTGGATCGCTCGACGCTGGGAGCGCGCCCGTCCATGGCCGCCACTCCACGCCCCTGCCCTGCGGGACCGATCCGCCCTCCGCTGCCCGTCCCATTCGAGCAGCAATCCCACCCGATGCCAACAGAGTCGCCCATGCCGGACATCGGCGCGGTTCACATCACTCATCCCGTCGCAGGATCTTCTCCATCGCCCGCCCCTTGGCCAACTCGTCCACCAACTTGTCCAGGATGCGGATCTCACGCATCACGGGGTCCTCCACCTCCTCCACCCGAACCCCGCAAACCACCCCCCGCACCCGTGCACGGGCCGGGTTCGGCCTCGGCGCCAACTGGAAGAACGCCTCCATGTCCGTCCCCTCGCCCACGTGCCGCAAAACCTCGTCCGCCCCGTACCCGGTCAACCACTCGATGACCGCGTCCACCTCCGCCTTGGTCCGCCCCTTCCTCTCCGCCTTGGCCACGTACAGGGGATACACGCGCCCGAAGGCCATGCCGAAAATGCGAGGTCGCGACGTCATGGAATGAAGCAATGCGGGAGGTTGAGTCCGATGGAATTCAAAGCGGACGCTCGGGATGGGCGCCGTCGATGTTGTGGCAAGCCGAGGAGTGAGCGAGGCGCGGGCCAGCTCGCGGCCCGTAACGAGCGAAGGACGAAGCTCTTGCGAAAGAAGATCCAGCAAGCACGACCGATCCAACTGAATCGTTCCGGCTAAACCAACCCCGCGTGGCGACCATCCGCGCCCAGCTTGCGCACGAGCTCCTTGATCTTCTGGGCCTCGTTCTTCGCCGCCACCAACACGGCGTCGTCAGCAAGGACGATGATGCTGTCCTGGACCCCCACGAGAGCGACCGGCGTGCGACGCGCGCTGCGGGCGTCGTACACGATGTTTCGGGCGGCATCGACATGGACAAGGTCCGCGACGGCGGCGTTGCCCTCCGGGTCCTGCCGGACATGCCTTGCCAAGGCGGTCCATGCGCCGAGGTCGTCCCAGTCAAAGGTGCCGTCGGCGACGACGACGTTTTGGGCCTTTTCAAGCAAGGCGTAGTCGATGGAGATCTTGCGAAGCCCGGGGTAGTCGGTTGCGAGGACCCTCGCAAGGCGGGCGGAGCCCTTCGACGCCGCGTCAAACCAACGCTGGCAGGCCGCGAACATCTCGGGTTGGTGTGCCTGAAGGCCGTTGGTCACCGTCACGAACGACCATACGAACATGCCCGCGTTCCATCGGTACTGGCCCGTCGAAAGATATTCCACGGCCTTCTCATGCGGGGGCTTCTCCACGAAGCGCAGGACCTTGGCAAAGGATGTCTTGCTCGACTCGGCGCCCGGCGGCGTGGGCAAGGCGTCCCCCGCATGGATGTAGCCGTAGCCCGTCGCGGGCTCCGTGGGCGGGATGCCAATCGTCACGATGACCTGGCCGCGCTCGGCCAAGGCGAATGAATCCGCGAGCACCTGCCGAAACTTGGCCTCGTCCGGGATGACATGGTCGGCAGGCAAGACCGCCATGACGGCGGAGGTGGAACGGGCACCCACGACGGCCGCACCGAGCGCGACGGCCGGACAGGTGTCGCGCCCAACCGGCTCGGCCACGACGTTGCCCTTGGGCAGCTCGGGAAGCTGGCGCCGGACCTCCGCCGCCTGGGCCGCGTTGGTGATGATGATGATGTTCCCGGCCGGAACCATCGGCCGGACCCGGTCCACGGCCTGCTGAAGGAAGGACCGTTCGCCCAGCAACCGGATGAGTTGCTTGGGGGTTTTCTCGCGGGACACCGGCCAGAAACGCTCGCCACGCCCACCCGCCATGATCACGACGAAGCGGTTGGATGACTTGCGGGCGGCGGGCTTGCGGGCCGGGCGCGACACGGCCGGCGCGGTCCGTGGAGGGGCCTTGGCGCGTGACTTGGGCTCGTTTTTCCTGGGTTGGGTTCGCATGGGCTGGATTGGATGACTGCTGCGTGATGCTTGCTGAAAGGACTCGCGTCGCTCGGCCCGCCATCGCCTAGGCCGACACCTCCGCCACGGCGCGAGCCAACTCGGCCGCGAAGGCCCCCACCTGATCCGGCATCGCGGGATCCTGTCCGTGGGTGGCCACCCGATGAACGATCGCGGAGCCCACGACAATGGCCTCCGCATGGCGGGCGACCTCGCGGGCTTGCTCGGGATTGGAGATGCCGAAGCCCACGGCGATGGGCAGGTCCGAATGCCGGCGAATGCGGGCGGTCATGTCGGCGATCGTGGTGCTGACCGAGGCTTGCATCCCGGTGACGCCCTCGCGCGAGACGTAGTAGATGAAGCCCTTGGCACGGCGCGCGATCCGCTCGACGCGAGCCTCGGGGGTCGTCGGAGCCACGAGCCAGATGGGACACATCCCGGCGTCCCGCATCAGCCCTTCATACTCGTCGGCCTCCTCGGGAGGCAGGTCGAGCACCAGCAAGCCATCAACGCCGGCCGCCGCCGCATCCCGTATGAAGTTCGCAAGGCCAACGCGGTGCAGAAGGTTGAAGTAGATGTAAAGGACGACAGGAACCTCGGACTCGCGCCGGATCGCCGCGACGGTCGCGAGGACCTTGGGCGGGGTCGTGCCGGAGGCAAGGCCACGCTGGGCTGCAAGCTGGTTCACGATGCCGTCCGCCAAGGGATCGCTGAACGGCACGCCCAGCTCCACCACGTCAACCCCGGCGCGGTCCAAGGCCAACGTCAGCCGACGCGTTGCCTCAAGGTCGGGGTCCCCTGCCCCGATGTACACGACCAATCCCTTGCGGCGTTCTTCGCGAAGCCTCCGAAAGCGTTCCTCGATCCGGTTCGACACGGGCGACATTCTTGCCCGCGCTCCCCGCGCAGTTCAACCGCCGGGGTTGCTCCCTGATCCGCGCACAAGCAGTTCTGGAATGCCCGGTTCTCGCCCCACGCTGCGCCGCCGGACAGTGGACAAGGCTGGGCCCCTTGGCCTCTTGGCGTGCAAGAATCCCATCCGTCCCAAGCCATGCTTCCCTGTTGCATGAAGCGGGGACTTCCTCACGCCATGCCGCCAACATGCGAGGAACGCGATCTCCGGGTTGCCCAAGCTGGGGTTCATGCGCATCCGCCACGATGGCGTGTGGGCACGCAGCCTGACACAACACGCCCGCTTGGGGACCGAAGGCTCCCCTCCTCCTTGCGCGGGGACTTGGGTTGGACCGGCCGCTTGCTGGTCCTTGCCCGTTGAAACGGCGCGCAAGGACGGGGGCGACCTACTCGGATGACGCGATCTTGGAGGCGGACTCGTAGCGCGTGATGCCCTTCAGGAACGTGAGGCAGACGTCGCCGGTCGGGCCGTTGCGTTGCTTGGCAATGAGAAGGTTCACCGGCGTGGCGGCCATGCCGTCGTCGCGGGAGTCCGGCTGGTCCCGGCGCTGGTCGTCGTCCTCGGCGGCCGGCTTGTAGAGCAACCCCACCAGGTCGGCATCCTGCTCGATGGCGCCGGACTCGCGAAGGTCGGACAGCTTGGGCTTCCGGTCCTTGTCCTTCTCGAGCTCTCGGTTGAGCTGGCACAGGACGATCACGGGAACCTTGAGTTCCTTGGCGAGCGCCTTCACGCCGTTGGACAGCTCCGAGACCTCCTGCTGACGGCTGTCCGCCGCCTTCTTGGACGTCGAGTGCATCAACTGCAGGTAGTCGATCACGAAGAGCTTCACCCCATGCTGCTGCCACATGCGCCGCGCGCGCGCGCGAAGCTGCAAGATGGAGAGACCCGGGGTGTCGTCGATGTGGATTGGCGCACGGCTCAGCTTCGCCGCCGCCGCGGTCAGGCGGCGGAAGTCGCCCTCCGAAAGGAAGCCGTCCCGGATCAGCCGGCCGTTGACCCTCGCAAGGGAGCAAAGCATGCGCATGACGAGCGACTCCGAAGTCATCTCAAGGCTGAACACCCCAACCGGCAGGCCAGCCTCCACGGCGACATGCTCCGCAATGTTCATCGCGAGCGACGTCTTGCCCATCGAGGGCCGAGCCGCGATGACGACCATGTCGGCCGGCTGCAAACCACTTGTCATCTTGTCAAGGTCCGGGAACCCCGTCGGCAAACCCGTCAAGCCGCCCTTCCGCTGGTGGAAGTCCTGGATCATGTCCACCGCCGAGTGAACCAACTCCCGGATGGTGCGGTTCGTGTTCTCGGACCGGTCCTGGCTGATCTTCAGGATGTCCCGCTCCACCTCGTCGAGGAGCGAATCCACGGCGCCCTCGTACTCGTGCACCTTGCTCACCGCCTCCGAACACGTGGACAGCACGCGTCGAAGGACATGCTTCTCCCGGACGATGTCGAGGTAGTACGAGAGGTTGGCCGCGCTGGGGACCGCGTCCATGAGCTCGGACAGGTACGCCAGCCCTCCCACCCCGTCGATCTGACCCGCGTCCTTCAAGCGCTGGCCCAAGGTGATCAGATCGACCGGCTCCTTGCCGTCGTACATCGACACCAGCACCTCGTAGATCGTCCGGTGTCGGAGGTCGTAGAACGTCTCCCCGCCGCCCTTGAGCCGCTCGATGCACTGGCCCACCGACTCCGCGGGCTCAAGCAGGGCGCACCCAAGCACCCCTTGCTCGGCCTCGATCGAGTGCGGCGGCAACCGGTCGATCCGGGACAAGTCCACCCCTCGACGACGCCCCCCGAAATCATGGCGGGGCTTGCCTCCAACGCCCGACGCCACGGGGGCGTCAGCAGGAAGGAATGGAATGTCCGGAGGCGGCGCCTCCATTCCAGTCACAGGCTCAGACATGGCTCGATTGCAACGCCCGGCGACGACGCATGGAAGCCAAGGTTGCTGGATTGTTCTTCACGGGATGCCAAGAAACGAAAAAGGGCCCGGCTGGACCGGGCCCATCGTGCAGCCATGGACTCCCACGGGTCAGGCCGAGGCCTGCTCGCCGGCCTCGGCTCGCGTACCCTTGCGGCCAGCGCCACGTGCCGAGCGCTTCTCGGTCTTCGGCGCGGCCGCCTTGGCAACCTCCTCGGGCGATGGAATCGGGGTGGCGCTGTTGACGACAACCTTGAGGGAGGACTTCACCTCGGGATGGAGACGAAGCTCCACCTCGAACTCGCCCAGCGAATGGATCGCCTTCTCCAAGTGAATCTTGCGCTTGTCGAGGGCAACATCGAGCTGCGTCTTGAGCGCGTCCGCGATGGTCCCAGACGTCACGCTCCCGAACATCTTCCCGTCGTCCCCCGTCTTCACGAGAAGCGTGATGGTGACCTTGGAGAGGCTGCGACCCAGCTCGGCCATCGAGTTCAGCTCGTGCGCCTCGCGCTCGGCGCGCTTCTGACGAAGCACCTCAAGCCGGCGCTTGTTGGTCCGCGTCTGGGGAATCGCAAGGCCTTGGGGAAGCAGGTAGTTGCGCGCGTAGCCGGCCGCGACCTTCACTTGGTCGGACTCGCCTCCGAGTCCAACCACGTTCTTGATCAAAATGACTTCGGTTTTTGGCATGATATTGGTTTCTTGGTTCTTGTTGAAAACAGGTGGGCAGCAAGGCCCGCCCCGACGCCACGGGGCCACTCTCAGAACGGGACGTCGTCCTCCTCGGTTGGTGGGGCGTCGCCTCCGGCGTCCGGCGTCCCGGCCTCGTTGGGCCGCGCCGGGGGTGCGGCCGGACGCGCCGGAGGCCGCGCAACGGCCTGCGAAGATGTCCCGGCCTCGCCCGGAGGAGCCCCCACGAACTGAAACCCTTCCAGCACCACCCTCAACGCGGATCGCTTTTGGCCCGTCGTCTTGTCATCCCACTGGTCCAGCTTCAGGCGACCCTCGACGAACAACGGCCGCCCCTTCTTGCAGTACTGGCTGATCACCTCCGCCTGCTTGCCCCACGCGTCGATGTCCACAAACGTGGTCTCCTCGCGCTGCTCGCCCGTCTCCGTGGTGTATCGCCGGTTCACGGCCAATCCAAGCTTGGCAACGGCCTGACCCTTCGGCGTGTACCGCAGTTCCGGGTCCCGCGTCAGGTTGCCCATCAGGAGGACCTTGTTGTAGTTGGCCATGAGGTCTCGGGGTCTGCGACCACGTCACCCAAGACGTCGCCGCGGGTTGGAGGGTTGGATGTCGTCGTCTGGGCCTCAGGCCGCAGAAATCGGCGCAGGTGCTGCCGTCGCGTTGCTGGAGGCCTCGCTGATGAGGATCCGGAAAACCTCGTCGGAGTGCCGAAACTTGGCCCGGACCTGGGCGACCGTGGCCGGCGCGGCTTGGAACACCACGTTGACATAATGGCCCGCGGTGTGCCGCTTGTCCGCGATGCGCGCGAAGGGCTTTCGGTCCATCTTCTGGATGGCCTCAAGCTTCCCCCCCAACGCCGTGATCTCGGCGGAAACACGGTCCACGACGTCCTTAACGCCGTCTTCCTTGCCCGCGAGGTTCAGGATGAACAGTCCTTCGTAACGCTTCACTTTTCTTTTCCCCTGTTGTGGTCGGAGGCCATCGCCACCGATCCGTTGTACCGATTCATGGCCGGCGCAATGCCTTCCCGAAGCCAGCTTTCGGCCTGCTCCGACGCGCGCACCAGCACTTTTTCAAAAACCACCTGCTCGTCCCGGGAAAACCGTCCCAAGACGTGACCGGCAATGTCTCGAACCCCCTGCTCGGGCCGGGCAATGCCCAGCCTCAACCGCGGGTACGCCCCACCGCCAAGCGCATGATTGATCGACTCAAGGCCGTGATGCCCCCCGGTGCCACCGGAGGGCTTGAGCCGCAACGACCCCACGGGCAGATCCGCGTCATCCACCAGCACCAAAACGTCAGCTGAAGCCACCTTGTGGAAACGCACGATCGCGCCCACGGCCTCGCCACTGTCGTTCATGTAGGTGCGGGGCTTGCACAACCATCCCCGCCGGGACCCCACGGTCACCTCGGCCAAATCTGAAAAGAACTTGCGCCCGGCCTGCCAGCGGCCGCCCCAGCGCCCCGCCAAAATGTCAGCCAGCGTGAAACCAGCATTGTGCCTTGTACAAGCATATTCTCGCCCGGGGTTGCCGAGGCCGACGATGACAAACTGGCCATTCACGTCGGTTGATCACCAGCCCTCGGAATTCCCTTGTGCCGACCCCGGGCGGCTGCCCCTTTGCAAGGCACGAACAGCGCAGACCATGCGGCGGCCCGTTGGCTACTTCTTGCCTGCCTTCTTGTCGTCTGGCTTGGCTCCCTCCTCCGCCTTCTTCTCCTTGATCATCTCGGGTTGCTTGGCCTCCGTGCCAGCCACGCCCGCCGCCGGGGTCTCGGCCTCGGCAGCCACCGGCGCCGCGCATGCAAGCACCGTGACATCCTTGTTGCCCAGCAGCTCGACCCCAGCCGGAGGCGTGATCTGCCCAAGATGAATCGACTTCCCCACGTCGAGGTCGGTCACGTCCACGAGCAGCTGGTCCGGCAGATCCTTGGGAAGAGCCCGAACCCGCACCTTCAGCAGCACGTGCTCGAGGGTTCCGCCGGCCTTCACGCCCTTGCAATCGCCCGTCGTCTCAACCGGCACCCGGATGGACACCCGCTCGTCGGGCTTGACCTCGTGGAAATCAACGTGCAGGACGCGGCCATCCAACGGGTGATGCTGGACGTCTTGCACAAGGGCGAGACGGGACGGACGGGGATCGCCGGCGATGGTGAGGTCCACGAGGATGATTTCGGTGTGCGCCGTGTGAACAAGGTCGCCGAACGCCTTGGCCTCCACCTCGAGGTTCTGGGCCTGCGCGCTCTTGCCGTAGATGTTGGCGGGAATCTTGCCAGCGTGGCGGAGCGCGCGTGCGCCCTTGCGTCGTGTGGTCGAGCGCAACGACGCGCCCAGAGTCAGTGCTTTCATGTGTCGTAGTCTTATCTGCCGGCGCCCGGTTCATCCAGGAAGCCAGCCCTTGAACCGATCTTAACCCTTGAACTCGAAGAGCGACGTGACCGACGAATTGCTGTGAATCCGCTTGATCGCCTCGCCCAGCAAGCCCGCAACCGAAAGCGTGGTAATCTTGACACCCTCGATCTTGGGGCGCACGACGGTATCGGTGGTGATGAGCTCGTCAATCACGGATTTCCTCAGCCTCTCGGCCCCGAGGTCGTTCACGAGCGCGTGCGACACGCACGCGCGGATCTGGCCCGCGCCACGGCTCTTCAGCAGTGCCGCCGCATTCACCAGCGTCCCGGCCGTCTCCGTCAGGTCGTCCACCAACAGGATGTTCCGTCCCTCGATCTCGCCGATGACCGAGATCGCCTCGGTCTCCGTCGGGCTCTTCCGCCGCTTGGCCACGATGGCCAGCTCCGAGGAAAGCTGCTGTGCGTAGGCCGCCGCCATCTTCAGGCCGCCGAGGTCCGGGCTTACCACCACCAAGTTCGGGATCGAGACCTTCTTGAGGTAATCGAAGATCACCGGGGCCGCGTAGAGGTGGTCCACCGGGATGTCGAAGAAGCCCTGGATCTGCTGCGCGTGCAGGTCCATCGTCAAAACGCGGTGCGCCCCCGCCGCGACAATCAGGTTTGCAACAAGCTTCGCCGTGATGGGCACCCGCGGCTGGTCCTTCCGGTCCTGACGCGCGTAACCATAGAAGGGGAGCACCGCCGTGATCCGCGACGCGCTCGCCCGGCGCAGCGCGTCAATCATGATGAACATCTCCATCAGGTGCTGGTTTGCCGGCGGGCTCGTGGACTGCATCACATACACGTCCTCGCCCCGCACGTTCTCCTCGATCTTGACGAACGTCTCGCCGTTCGGGAACGGCCGCACCGTGGACTTGCCCAACGGAATGCCGATGGCAGCGCATATGGCCCGGGCCAGCTCCGGATTCGAATTGCCTGCGAAAACTTTCACGATTTTTTGCCTGTGGGGAATCGGGAGCCGATCGGCCCCGTCATGGACCTTGCCGGCCGCAGACTGAACCACCGCATCGACGGGCCGCAAGGCCAATGGCTCGCGCCCGTTCCTCGCTCGAATGCGGCATACCGGGACCCGACGGCGGCTGTTTCGCCATGCAACACCGCACCTGGCCCGCGTCAGGGCATGGCGCCGCCCAACCACCGGGCAGGCTCGCCAACCACGCATCGGCTTGCCAGCATCCGGGCCGATGCCGGGGAAGTTCACATTCCAGATGACGAGCGATGACCGTCGCCGTCCCTTGCCGCACAAGGTTCTCCTTGGCCAACGCCCCAACGAGTCCACGCGCCATGTCTTCCTCAAGTTCCTCGCGTGGGTCCTCTTCTTCCGCGAACGCCTCGTCATCGAGGGAGACACCCAGAACGACGCCATCCCCTTCGAGCCCGACTTGCTCCAGCTCGGCTACGACATGCGCCCCCTCCTCTGGATCGAGTGCGGCGACTGCTCCACGTCCAAGCTCGACAAGCTGGCCGTAAAGTGTCCCGACGCCGACATCTGGATCATCAAGCCGTCTCCAGCCGAGGCCATGGCCCTGCTCCGCACCATGCAACGCGAGGAGTTCAGGAACGGCCGCTACGGCATCGTCGCCCTCGAGCAGTCCATGGTGGACGAAGCCGCAGCCCTCCTTCGCGACCGCAACACCTTCCACTGGCACCGCGGCCACCTAGAACCGCCGGGACTTCAGTTCGACCTCAATGGCCTATGGTTCGACCACGGCTTCGAGGTCCTCAGGCATTGATCCAGTCCCTGGCAGCCGGGACATGCGCGCCCCCCATCAATGGGGAACAACGCCCATCTTGGCCGTGTTTCGGCCCCGTCACATCGAAGTTCCCGCAAACCCCGTGCCTTGCGTGGCTCCCCCGGGCACCCTCCAGTCCGGGATGCCAGCCCAGTCTCGACAAGCACCCGTCCCGGCTCGTCACATATCCCAATGCTCCCCGCCGTTTCCCTCCGAAGGCATGCGCCAACTGCCTTCACCCTCATCGAGTTGCTCGTCGTCATCGCCATCATCGCCGTCCTCGCATCCATGCTCCTGCCCGCCCTCGGACGGGCCAAGGCCAAGGCCCAGCAAACGCGCTGCGCCAGCAACCAGAAGCAAATCGGGCTCGCCTTCCTCATGTACGCGGACGACCACTCGGACTGGTTCCCAACCCAGTGGGGCTGGGCCTCGGCCGGCGGCAAGAAGGGCACTTACAAGCTCGACGCCGGCGTCGCCACCTCCTTCGGCGTATCCATTGACGCCACCAACCGCCCCCTCAATCGCTACGCCCCGGCCATCGAGCTCTTTCGATGCCCCTCGGACAAGGGCGACGAGGAATACAACGCCAAGCACTGCTTCACCGACTACGGCAACAGCTACCTCCCCCAGTTCCAGCACGATTCCTTCCGCGTCCGCCATGTCGTCGGCGACCTCAAGGCCGCGCGCGGCAGCTACGAGGCCACCCCCATCAAGAACTCCGAGGTCGCCCGAAGCCCCGCCAACAAGGTCGTGCAAGGCGACTGGAACTGGCACGCCAACCGCAACGTCATGGACAACCGCTCCGCATGGCACAATTACCGGGGACGCTCCCGCTACAACATGCTCTTCGGCGACGGCCACGTGGAGTTCTTCGAGTTCCCCAAGGAAACCCCAAACTGGATCTTCGACCCCAAGCCCGACCCCGCCTTCAGATGGTGGTAGGCCCCAAAGCCACACGCCTGGGCCTTCATCTGCTTCATCCCCGCGTCAGGGGATCCGCGCACCACGGGCGGCCCACGGAGACCCCAAGAATCCTCGCGTAGGGAGGAGGGAAGCTCTCGATCCACGGGCAGGTGAGTGGCGGCAGGCTGCGTGCCCACACGCCATCGTGGCGGGTGGGCGACCGCGCCATGGGCTCAGGTGGGCTCATCCGACGAGTCCTCCGCGTCCATCCGCCATGAAGCCGGAGGCTTCCCAGCGTGTCGCCGGTGGTCGAGGCGCGAAGCGACGACCCCACCGGGGACCCGCGCGAACGCGAACCCCGGCATTCCCGCAGGGATGCCATCACCGGGGGCGGGACTGGGCTGGCACCGCGCCAGGGTGCGGAGGGTGATGGGGATCGGTGACCGGTGGCATCACTTCGCTCCATCACCGCTCCCTGCTGCAAAACCTTCGGTTTCGAGCAAGGGATCCCATGCGGTCCGTCCTTCGGCGGGCCATGGCGTCATTCCCCTGCATGGGAATGCCCAGGCCTTTTGGAGAGGGCGAACGGACGCGGGCCTTCGGATCCATCCATTTGCCAATCCCCAAATCCACCCGTCAGCAGTTTTTGAGCGAGGGGCTCTCGCCTCGCGCGAAGCTGCCAGAGGGTGGATCCCGCCGGCTCCCTTCGCGTCTTGGCGTGTTTCAAAAACCAGGCCCCCATGCGCCGGACCCGTGATGCATGCAGCCGGGATTTCCTCACGCGAGGACGCAAAGACGCTAAGTAGAGTAGGCGAGGCTGGGGTGACGGAGTTAAACAGACCGCAGTTGTCAGTTTCCGGCCCCAGCCTCGCCCCTCATGAAACCGGACAGGCGGTTTTACCGCATCCGGCTTTCCGAGGGTC
>CAIYFP010000270.1 GCA_903925515.1 uncultured Verrucomicrobiota bacterium | reverse complement strand
CGTCACAGACCGCTGCGGGTAGGCTCCGTCCTCACGCCTTGCCCCGGGGCATTCTTGGAGCAACGAAACACCAGCGATTTGTGAGACACGACACTAGCCCCCACACCTTCCCGCTACTCCCCGAGTCGGCCGGATCCTGCAAAGTTCCGGCCTCGCCACCGTTGAACTCGCGGGTCAGGAGACCGGGCGGAGCTCGCGGGTCCAACCCACCCAGCCCCGCTTGGGTCCTGATGCGGCATGGGGGTTTCCATGCCTCATGACGCATGGAATCCTCGCATGGGACGCCGGGTCTTGGATGATGCCGAGCCGCGAGGTTGTCCTGCATGGTCCATCTGCCGGCGTCGCAGCGCGCGGCGGGAACCGGCCGGTGAAAAGCGGATGATGCAGGGTCCGGGGCGGGAACAGGGTGGTTGCTTCCATTTCGGCCTCTCCCGTACGTTGGCCGCCCACGAAGCGCATGAAGGTTTGGATCGACGGGCAACTGGTGGAGGAATCCGAGGCGAAGGTGAGCGTGTTCGACCACGGGCTCCTCTATGGCGACGGCGTGTTTGAGGGGATCCGGATGTATCACAACCGGGTTTTCCGCCTGCGGGAACACATCGAGAGGCTCTACTGGTCCGCCAAGGCCATCCTGCTGGAGATCCCGATGACCCAGGACGAGATGATCCGGGCCTGCGTCGAGACATGCCGTGCGAACGGGCTGCGCGACGGGTACATCCGGCTGATTGTGACGCGCGGCAAGGGAACGCTCGGGCTTGACCCAAGGCGCTGCCCGAAGCCGTCGGTGATCATCATCGCGGCCACCATCCAGTTGTATCCCGAGAAGTATTACCAAGAGGGCCTGACGATCGTCACGGTGCCCACGACGCGGAACCTCGTGAACTCGGTGAACCCGGCGATCAAGTCGCTCAACTACCTCAACAACATCCTCGCGCGCATCGAGGCAAACAACGCGAACGTGGAGGAGGCCATCCTGCTCAACAGCGAGGGGTTCGTGGCGGAATGCACGGGCGACAATGTCTTCCTCGTGCACAAGGGCCGACTGCTCACTCCGCCCCTGAGCGCCGGCGCCTTGTACGGCATCACGCGCGGGACGGTGATCGACTGCGCCCGTGAGATGGGCATCCCGGTCGCGGAGCCGAACCTGACCCGTTACGACGTGTACATCGCCGACGAGATGTTCCTGACCGGCACGGCGGCGGAGATGGTGCCTGTCGTGAAGGTGGACGGCCGGGTGATCGGCGACGGCCGGCCCGGGCCCATGACGGGAAGGTTGCTGCAAGCATTCCGGGAACGGACGCGCGTGGACGGCGAGGTGATCTTTGAATGACCCGCGCGGGCTCGCGCGGGTCACCGGCTTGATGACGGTGGCTTGGAAATCGGCCGGGCTGGTCTAGCTTTGGACATCTTATGGAGTGCCAAGTCTGCAAGCAGCGCGAGGCCACGGTTCACCTGACGCAAATCGTCGATGACGACACGCGAAGCCTCGACCTATGCGAGGGTTGTGCGAAGCAGAAGGGCGTCTCGGACCCGGTTGGCTTCGCGCTGGGAGACCTGTTGCAGGACGACATCACGTCGGTGCTGGGAGCGATCATGGCGCCCGGCAAGGGGGCCAAGGATCCGAAGGAACCCGGGGAGCCCAAGGAACCCAGGGAAGCGAAGGACGCCAAGGGCGGCCAGTGCGGGCGATGCGGGATGTCGCACGCGGAGTTCAAGAAGACGGGCCGGTTGGGCTGCTCGGAATGCTACAGGGTCTTTGGCGAGGCCCTCGACTCGGTCCTGAAGGGGATGCACAAGGGGGTCCGGCACGTGGGCAAGGTGCCCGCCGGCAAGGCACAGGAGCCGGGTGCGCCGGAGCCCGTCGCCGAGGCGAAGGACCAACCGGCGGGGGTTCCCACGCCCATCCCGCCGGACATGGAGCAACTGGCGCGGGACCTTGCCGAGGCCGTGGGTAGGGAGGACTTCGAGGCGGCCGCGAAAATTCGCGATGCGATCCGGGCCGCGAAGAAGTCCGGGACCGGCGCGAAGGGAGGTGCCGCGTGAGCATCCTCGAGCACCTCGCGCCGGTTTCCGAGGTCAGCCACCGGACCGGTCCCCATGACAAGATCGTGCTCTCGAGCCGTGTCCGGCTCGCGAGGAACCTTCCCCGGCTGCCGTTCCCGGGGCATGCCAAGCGCGGCGACCGGATGAAGGCGTACGAGGAGTTGATGCCGGTCGTGCAGGGCTTGGGCCCTTTGCAGGGCGGCATGGCAGAGCCCATGGAGAGGTTGTCCAACTTGGACAAGCAACTGCTCGTGGAACGTCACATCGTGAGCCGCGAGCATGCCGCGAAGGGCACGGGCAGCGGGTTCGTGCTGAACCGCGAGGAATCCCTGTGCGTGATGGTCAACGAGGAGGACCACCTCCGCATGCAATCCTTGCGGCCGGGCCTCCAGTTGGCGGCGGCATGGGCTGCAATCGATGCGCTCGACACCGAGTTGCAGGCCGAGGTGGACGTGGCGTTCTCGCCCCGGTACGGGTTCCTCACGGCATGCCCCACCAACCTCGGCACCGGCATCCGGGTCAGCGCGATGTTGCACCTGCCCGGCTTGGTGCTTGCCGAGCAGGTCGGGCAGATCATCCAGGCGGTTGGCAAGCTCGGGTTGGCGGTTCGCGGGCTGTACGGGGAGGGAACGGAGGCCTTGGGCAACCTGTTCCAGGTTTCCAACCAGATGACCCTCGGCGAGTCCGAGCCGGAGATTGTGGAAAAGCTGAGCAAGGTGATCCTCCAAATCCTCGAGCACGAGGAGAACGCACGGAAATCCCTGCTGGGCAAGAAGCCGCGCACGCTCTTCAACCATGTGGGGCGCGCCTATGGCATCCTCGCCAATTCCCATACCATTTCCTCCAAGGAGACCTTGAACCTCCTGAGCCTGATGTGGCTGGGGGTGGACATTGGCCTGCTGCCCCCCGAGACGCGGGCGCTGGTCAACGAACTGTTCCTTGTCACCCAGCCCGCGCATCTCCAATGCCTTTTTAGCAACAAGGAGAAACTGGGGGCCGAGGAACGTGACGTGCTCCGCTCGGACGTGCTCCGGGACCGGTTGGCCCGGCTGGAGCGCCCCGACCATCGCCGCCTCGGGCCGCTTGGGACCGAGGGCCCGGGCTCCGACTAGTGTCGTGTCTCACAAAGGGCTGGTGTTTCGTCGCGAGGGATTTTCGTGTCCGACGAGGCGCGAGTGACGAGCGGACCCGCAGAGGTCTGAGAGGAGCGAGCCACGACGTGGGACGCGAAAAGAGCCGCGGCCCTTCGGGTGGCTCCATGAATGCCCCGGGGCTTCGTGGTTCGTCCGTCCCAGACCGCTGCGGGTAGGCTCCGTCCTCACGCCGTGCCCCGGGGCGTTCTTGGAGCAACCCAACACCAGCGATTTGTGAGATCCGACACTAGGACGGCTGCCAGCCCATGCCGGGCCGTCAGCGCGGGACGGCGCCCTTGCTGAGGACGATCCAGCCCCCCCGATTCCGCGGCATCGTTCGCCCCGAGGCATTCGGGGCTATCTTCTGGGCTGCCCCGGGTCGCGCCCGTGACAAGGCCCGGCCCGTCCATGGACGCCGAACCTCGCCACGCACCCCGCATTCGCGACAAACCCAAGCTCGGCTCGATCGGCGGCTTGGATTTTTCCACGCCATGAGGGCCTGGCTTTTCGACCCTCCGTCGGCGCCGCGCGAGGCGAGGACCGGGCACTCAGGAACTGCCTACGCGGGGATCAGGGGTCCGACCACCCCAAACATCATTGGCGTCACGCCGAACCATTCCAGCGACGTGGAAATGGGGACGCGGAGGTTGGGCACGGACCATGGCGTGGCGGTGGACGATCTGGATTGCCGTGGCGACGCGGCGGGGAGGGGTCAGAGCAGGCGGCCCTGCGACGTGGCCGGGGTCTGGCCGGGGGCAATGCCGAGCTTGCGATAAGCGAGCTCGGTGGCGACCCGGCCCTGCGCGGTGCGCTTGAGGTAGCCCTCCATGATGAGGTAGGGCTCGTACACCTCCTCGATGGTGTCGGGTTCCTCGCCAACGGCGACCGCCATGGAGTTCACGCCGACGGGTCCGCCAGCGAACTTGACCACAACGACCTCGAGAATGCGCTTGTCCATCTCGTCGAGGCCGTTGTGGTCAATCTCGAGCATGGCGAGGGCGCGGTCGGCGAGGTCCATCGTGATGCGCCCGTCGCCGCGTACCTGGGCGAAGTCACGGACGCGCCTCAGGAGGTTGTTGGCGATGCGCGGGGTGCCGCGGCTGCGCCGGGCGATTTCGAGGGCGCCGTCGGGGTCGATGCCGACGTCAAGGAGGCCGGCGCTACGAGCGACGATGCCCGACAGTTGCTCGGCGGTGTAGTAGTCGAGGCGTTCGCGGATGCCGAACCGGGTGAGCAAGGGCGCGCTGAGGAGGCCAGAGCGGGTGGTGGCACCGACGAGCGTGAATCGAGGGATGGTGAGCTGGACGGAGCGCGCGTTGGGGCCTTGGTCGATGATGATGTCGATGCGGAAGTCCTCCATGGCGGAGTAGAGGTATTCCTCGACGGTCTTCTGGAGGCGGTGGATCTCGTCGATGAAGAGGATGTCGCCTTGCTCGAGGTTGGTGAGCAGGCCGGCCAGGTCGGAGGCCTTCTCGATGGTGGGGCCGCTGGTGGCGCGAAGCTGGGATTCCATGGCGCGGGCAAGGATGTTGGCAAGGGTGGTCTTGCCGAGGCCCGGGGGACCGCTCAGGAGGACATGGTCAAGGGCCTCCCCGCGCTGCCGTGCCGCTGCAACGGCGATCCCGAGGCGTTCCTTGACCTTGGTCTGGCCGGTGAATTCCTCGAATAGCCCGGGCCGCAGTGTTCGCTCCAGCGCTGCGTCCGGCCGGTTCAACGCGTTGATCGGTCGTTCCCCCATCGGGCGGGCACGATGCAGGACGGGTTGAGGGACGCCAACCATGGAAACGCCTTGCCATGGGACCCTGCGGATTCGTGGGGAACCCAAATCCTCGCGTAAGGATGGGAGGGACTTCGGATCCACGACCCCGTGAAGCACGGCAGGCGGCGCGCCGGAACGCGATCGTGGCGGATGGGCATGAGCCCCGGCATGGGCGCGGATGGCAACATCCCAAGTGACCTCGGCGTCCATCTGCCATGAAGCCGGAGGCTTCCCAGCTTGTAGCCGGCGGTCGAGGAGCGAACCGACGATACCACCGGGGACCCGTGCGGACGTGAAGTCCGGCATCCCGGCAAGGATGCCAGTGCCGGGGGCGGAACCTGGCTGGCACCCCTCCCGGGTGAGGAGGGTGATGGGGCTCGGTGACCGGTGGCATCGCTTCGCTCAACCACCGGCTACCCGCCGCGAAACCCTCGGTTTCGAGCAAGGGATCCCATGCGGTGGGTCCTTCGAGG
>CAIYFP010000269.1 GCA_903925515.1 uncultured Verrucomicrobiota bacterium | reverse complement strand
GGACGATTCAGTTGGGAGGGAAGTGATTGCGAAGCAGATGCTTGTGCAAGCCGAGGAGTGAGCGAGGCGCGGGCCGGTACGAGGCCCGTAACGAGCGAACGACGAAGGAGTTGCGCAAGCAGATCGAGCAAGCACGACCGATCCAACTGAATCGTTCCGGCTTAGTCCAAGGCGGGCCTCGTGTTGTTTCTCAACAATCGCTGGTGTTGGGTTGCTCCACGAGGGCCTTCAGGCGAGGCGTGAAGTCGGAGCCTGCCCGCGGCGATCCGTGACAGACGAACAACGAGGCCCCGGGGCTTTCATGAAGGAGCACGGATGGCCACGGCTCTTTTCACGTTCCCCCTTGTGGATCGCTTCTCCCAGACAGCGGCGGGTCTGCTCGTCGCTCGCACCCCGTTGGACACGAAAGTCCCTCGCGACGAAACCCCAGCCATGGATGAGACACGACACGACACGACACCAGGCATGCACGACTGCGCTCGTGGCCCTCGCGATCCGGAACGTTACGCAAGGTGGATCGGCGCAGACCGGTTGGCGCCACGGGCCGCAAGGCAGGCGTTGTCGATGCATGGGCCGCCTTGCCGCCAACGGCACGACGTGATGGATTCCAGGCTCAGGACGAACCCTCAGGGGACTTTAGGCACGTCATCCCCACGAGGGGATGGGCCTCGAACACGAACGGATCGCAGAAGAAATGGGGAGTTCGTGGCGCCCAGCCCTTCAGGCGGCCCCAAGGCGATGAAAAGAGGGATGGGATAGTCGTTCAGCTTCTCGTCTGGCCCGGCTGCGAAGCGAACGCGTCGGAATCCATCCGACAAGACCTCGGATGAGACCTGTCGAAGGGCACGGAGATGCAGCCTCGCACGGACCCATGCGTCCGCGACATCCGATGATTTCGCCCCATGGGCCGAAGCAATCTCCACTTCAACGAACTCCGGCCTTTTTACAAACAGGGCGACCAATGGCTTCGTTTCCCCGGTTTTGGAGCTCCACCCGATCCCGTTGTACTGAATGCCAAGCAACCCTCCCCCGGCTTCCCCCGCCCCACTTGCCGCGAGGCGCCGCAAATGGTTGGCGTCACCCACCCTGAATTCATCCGGCCAGACCGGTTCCTCCCATGCCGGGATGGAGGCCAGCTTCCTCGCAAGGATCAACCTCGGCAGTGCGGTTGGCGGCCCATAGACTTCCCGGATGGCCGCAATGCGGGACCCCCACCATCCCATGAACATCATCACGCCGAGGCAGCCGAGCCCCGTGCGGACCGAACTCAGCCAAAGTGCAACCGCCTCGGCTGCGACCAGGGACAGGATGCCGAAGGCCGGGGCAAAATCGGCCATGTACCTTGATGAGATGACCGGAGTCCTGAGGTAGAACGCGCAAAGCATGGCCGCAGCTCCCAATCCAGCCCACGACGCCCCACCCGCCCAGGGCATCTTGCGGCCCTTGCTGGCCTGCCGCCCTCGCATGGCCATGCCCGAGGCAATCCCCAGACCCCAAAGCACAAGCCATGTCGGATCAAACGTGGAGAAGTAAAACTCGCGCCAGCGAGGGATGCGGGACTGCCAGCCCAAGACGCCGTCGGCATAGTATCCATCCCCGTTGAGCACGCGAACGCCGAAGATCGCGCCCACCAACTCTTGCGCGGCCCCCAGCATGGTCTCGTCGCGGAATGGGTGGTCGAAGCGAGTGGCATACATGGAACCCAAGAGCTTTTGCAGGTTCAGGGAGTGGCCAAACTCGCAAGCAGCCCCAAACCGCAGCCAGTTTGTAGCCAGAAGGACGACAAGGCCCAACGAGTACCACAAGCCCACGCGGCACCGGTCGGAGAGCCCTGCAACGAGCCCGAGTGAGCGGGCTTGAAGGAGGCAAGGCGCCAACGATGCCGCGCCGTAGAACAACAAGGTCGGACGAACCATGGGGGCCATGCCTGCTGCCAACGCCATCGCGCAAAGCCCCCGCATGGACGGACGCTGCCCAAGGTGCACCACGCCCAACAACATGCCGGTTCCACACAAATAGGAATACGCACAGGCTTCCTCATAAACATCGAAGCGAGTGGAACAAAGAGACACAAAGCATGGGTTCAGGAGCACGGTTGCCACGCCAAGGATGCCTCGCGCCGCCATGGCGCGCGAAGGTTGTCCGGACGACCGCGGGTCCGTCCGAAGCAGCACCGAAACGACAAGGAATGCCCAACCCCAGAGCGCCACGAGGAAGCAAAGCCGGTCCGGGAAATGGGATTCCCCTGCAAGCCTTGCTATGGCCTCGAACGGGAGACGCCATAGGGGAACCCCAAGCCCCCAAACCTGGTGCACCCCGCCTGCGTGCCATACCATGTCATGCTCGACGTCTGCCAAGCTGTGGGAAATGCAGAGGCTTCCCCGGAGCAGCGCCTCGGCCTGCCTGCGGTAGTGCAGGGATGGAGAATACCAATGACCCCACGCGGGGATAATCCCGGTGCCAGTGCAAAATGCGACCGCATAAACGAGCGAGCCTGCCGCGAGCACGAGGCGCCGTCGCCTGCCCAGGACACGTTCGCCTGCATGATTGGGCATGAAATCTCGCCGAGGCTAACGGGCGACGGCATGCCGGGAGACGGATGCGTTTGGAGGGTTGAACGGGCCCACCGAATAGCGAACGAGGCACCACAGGGCCTCGATTCCGTGCCATGGCCGTAGCTTCTTGCCCTCGGCAACGCCGCGCGCGGCGTAGCGAACGGGGACCTCCATCACCCTCAGCCCAAGTCGCGCCACCTTCGCGGTGAACTCCGGGCAGAATCCAAACCCGTCCTCGCGCAGGTCCAGCCATGGAATCACGTCGCTTCGAAAAGCCTTGTAGCAGGTCGCCTCGTCGGAGAGCGGAAGCCCGGTGATCAGCGTGCTCGCGCAGGTTAGCATACGGTTTCCGGCCTCGTGCCATCGACTCGTCCTGAGCAATCCACGGTCCATGAATCGTGATCCAAAGACCACGTCGGCACGCTCCTCCGCAATCGGCTCCACCAAGCACGGATAGTCGGCGGGGTCATACTCCATGTCGGCATCCTGGACCACGACGTACGGCGCGTGAATCTCGGCCAGTCCCGCCCGAACCGCGGCACCCTTTCCCCGATTCGAGCCGTTGCTACGGCATACGACCCGGGAATCCAGACGGGCGGCCGCCTTGATGAGCGCCGCGCTGCCGTCACATGACCCGTCATCGACAATCACAAGTTGGGAGACCTCGGGGCGGGCAAGCACTTGTGAAACAATCCTCGCAATCGTCGCCTCCTCGTTGAACACCGGCATGACCACGCCGAGGCATCTGTGAAGACCGGTGCCGCCTGCCATGGTGGCCATGGAGGGTGAGGGAACAGCTCGTGGAAACAACATGCTTGCTCCAGTCACGGGCTTGCCGGGCCCGTTCGCTCCGCGGCCCTCTCTTGCAGCCAACGAATGTCCCTGTCGTTCGAGGTGGTCCGGCGAAATCCCGTCACGCCCATGGGACCGAGCGTCGTCGCATGGGCCCATCGGTGGTGCTCCACGTGCCCGTCCGCGAAGTCCAAGACCACGCCTGCCGAATGATACGATGCCGGGGTGTCCAGCCACCAATAGGGCGTCGGGGTTCCATTTCCATCGAGGCTCCCCGTGTTGCTAAGGTCACACGCGAAGTTTGCCTCGTTGATGCTGTCCATGCGCTCGTCCAGCGTCACGAAGACGGTGCTTGGGGAACTGATTTCCTGCTGGCGGCGATAAACCATAAAGTTGGTTCCATGACCACCTATGGCGAGGACCTCACCCACGACACGGACCGGGTTGAGTCTATTGTTCATGGATACGCTGCGTGCAAGGCGGCTGCGGTCCGAAGGGCACTTGTAGGTCGAAGCCGAGCCAACATAGGGCGCCAGAAGGCTTCGGGACGGATTCACGAGGAGCCGCGTGTCACGTTCCTCGGCGGGCACCCGAAGGTGCCCGGCCACCCAGTTCGTGAAGCGAACATTGTCGCCGTCATCGACGGTCCATGGGAGCGCCCCATGGGCGTCGGTGCTGTAAAGATTCCACCCTAGCGCCAGCTGCCGGTGATTGCCCATGCAACGCCCCCTTGCCGCGGAGGCCCTTGCGGTCGCGACAACCGGCAACACGAGCGCCACGAGGATGGACAGGATGGCAAACACCACCAACAGCTCCACCAGCGTGAAGGCCATGGATTTGCCAAGGCAGACTTTCTTTGGATTCATGCTCATTTGGCTTTTGGTGCCGAGGGGGCGGCTTCATCCGCAGGGCATGCGCAGGCGCTTGCAAGCGTCGTGGGATCAGCCCGCCGGATGGACATCGCGGCGCAAATGGTAAGCGCGAACAGTACCCCCCATCCCAGCCAGTTGACGGCCTCGGGCGACACGGAGGCCCAGTGCCACATGTTGCCAAGGCATGGGCAGGGGCCCTCGATCCCGGCGGCCAGAGCGGCGATTCGATAGGCCCAGAACGATGCGACCAGCGCCGTTAGGATGCGGCCTTGGCCATCACTGCGGCGGCTGGACAAGAGAAAGGTTCCAACAGCCAGTTCGATGACCGCGGTGCCGATCAGGGCCTGCCGGTACGTTACCGCGCCAAGCTCCCGCAAGGGTTGGCCAAGGAGAACGTGCTCCATCGAGGCGCCAAGCGCCTTGGCAAGTGCGGTGGCAACAAGCAATACCGCGCCAACGGTGACAGGGTTCATTTTGGCTTGATGAATGAGGCCTTCACAACCGCATCAAGGCAGGCGTTCTCCGCCTTGCCCCGGGTTGTCCATGGGCCTCGGCATGGCATGGCTTGGGCAACATCGCTACCTCGGCAACGAGACGTGCGTGCACGAGTAGATTCGGTCGTCGCACGTCTCTCCTGGGGCGCGCTCGCACTCAATGGCCCCGGTGAAGCCTCCGGGCCCTCTGGTGGCCTTGATCCTCCATCCGACGCGAGGCGGCCTCTTTGAGCACGCGGCCTCGGTCGTGACGGTCTCGTCCCCCGGCGAGCAGGAGCCATCACCCGGCTCGCAAACGCGGCTTCGCGTGTATTCCACGGTGCAGTACCAGCTCGACGCCCCGGGGCGCTTGCTGCACGCGGCCTTCACCGTGCCGGAGTTCCGGACCACCTGGTACTTGTCGAGCCTGCTCTTCGATGTCGAGGCCATGGCCGCGGAGATGGCCATGCCCACGACGAGCATGCATGTTAGTTGCCTTGTCATTTTGTATCCTTTGTTTGTCTGTTGGGCTGTTTGCTTGCCTTGGGAACGAGAGAATCGGCTCAGGTCCTCGGGATTTCCCGCCTCCCGAAAATCCAAATGACCATGGCACTGGCCACGACCATGAACGCGAAGATCCACCGGAATTTCCGTCCCGATCCGGCCTTGCGGGCGGCATCCTCGGAGGTGGCCTCGAATTCCCGGCTTTGGCGACCGGGCCATGCATTCGTGCTGGCGAGGCGGATGCCTGTCGCACGGACCCCGGTGTCCGCATGCCGGTGATCGTTGATTTCCGCGAGCTTCAAGGGTTGCATCGCCAGCCTCGTGGGCTCTGCGGCATCGCCATCCTTCGACAAGGTTAGGGCAACCTGATAGGCTTCCGTGGGCTGAAGGCTATCGTAAGGTGCCCCTTGGACATCGGTGGATTGTCGGGGCACGTAGTTTGTGGAATCGATGCGAAGCGTCGATGGGACGCCCTTGGTTCCGGCCAGGTGAAGCGCAAACCCGACGTAGCCGGGCTTCATGAATGGTCCGGGATAGGCATATTCGTACTTTTCCTCACGGTGGGTTCCTGAGCCGGGGAACATGGCTTCCACGTGCAAGGACAGCCTTGTCGTGGAATTGGTGTATGCCTTGATTCGATATGCGCTGCGGGGAAGCCCGTCGGCGGGGAGAAGAGGCGACTTCCTTATCAGGTTCAGGGCATAGATATCATCCCGCAGGGCGGGTTCGGACGCTTCGGCGGCGAAGAGACGCAGGGCGAGCGCGATGAGTTGGACGTCATCCACGGGGACGGACGGATCAGAGTGACGCGGTAGCGGCCCGGCTGTAACGAATCCGAACCCGACCATGGTGTTCGGCTCGAAGCGTTGTGCCAGTTCAAGAAACTCCGGCCTGGCAGAGATCACGAGGGCATCGGTGCCGTCTGTGGAATAGATCAGGGCGTCCTTGACAGGACTGGATCGGCCATGGGCGGTGACCGCCGAGAATCGGTTGCGGCCGTGCGCAGCAAGGTGGCCCGTGATTGGATGTGGACCAAAATGCTCAACCCCGCTCTCCAGCCACCAGAGGTCCACCGTTCCCGAAATGCGATGAGCCAGGGGTTCCGCGCCATGGATGGCCCCGGCAAGGCCGGAGCCGAGAAGCGAGGCGAGGATGCCAGCAAGGAAGGAAGATCGCCTGCGAGATGTTAGGTAGATGGGAACGAGCAGTTGGGTTGGGGGTTCGTCCGAGGACAGCCCTGGGATCGGGCCGCGGCTTGGGTTTGGGTATGACGCTGAGGCGTCGTGGTATCCGTTGGGCACCCCACCAACAGGATCGATGCACTGCGCGCGTCAAGGGTGTGGCCAATTCCTGGCGCGACTTTTTCTTCATGGTGATGCACGGGCGTCCCGAGACGATCACCTCATCGTTTCGGCAAGGGTAATTCCATGTCCCCATGCTGTTCGCGGTAAGGGGTTCCCTCCCCGAGGCGGCTGGGTGGACATGAGGTGCCGGGGTCATGACGCGGCTTGGGGCGACCTTGCCACCTTACAGGGGATGGCTCGCGCCATGGCAGGTCCGCGCTCGGAGTTCTTGCCCCACGCTGGCGCTCGCTGCGCGGGCGCGGTCGTTGCGTCAATCTTGGCTAATCGAAGGCCATGGCACGAGTCGCACTCCGCCTTCCAGACGGCGTGTCACGCGACGGAAGCCCGTCTGCCCGAAGCCCGCCCGTCCCCATCGCATCGACTCGGGTCAGGCAACCAGCTTGTGCACGACCTCGCCGTGGACGTCGGTGAGCCGGAAGTCACGGCCTTGGAACCGGTAGGTTAGGCGGGTGTGGTCGAAGCCGAGGACGTGGAGGATGGTGGCGTTGAGGTCGTGGACGTGGACCTTGTCGCGCGTGGCATTGAAGCCGAGCTCGTCGGACTCCCCGTGGGTGTGGCCGGGCTTCATGCCGCCCCCTGCCAGCAACATCGAGAAGCAGTTCGGGTGATGGTCACGGCCGTCGTCGCCGCCCTGAACCATGGGCGTGCGACCGAACTCGCCGCCCCACACGACGAGGGTGTCTTCGAGCAGGCCGCGCTGGCGCAGGTCGCGGATTAGGGCGGCGGTGGGTCGGTCCGTGTTGGCGCAGTTGCGCTTGAGGTCGGCCACGAGGCTCCCGTGCTGGTCCCATGCCTCATGGAAAACCTGCACGAAGCGGACGCCGCGCTCGACGAGACGCCGGGCGAGCAAGCACGCATTGGCGAACGTCGGTTTCCCGGGCTCCGCCCCGTACGCCTCCAAAGTGGCCCTCGACTCGCGCGACAGGTCCATCAGGTCGGGCGCGCTGGATTGCATGCGGTAGGCCATCTCGTAGGCGGAGATGCGCGCGGCGATCTCCGGGTCGCCCACCACGCCCAGCCGCCGTGCATTCATCCGTTGGATGACGTCGAGGGAGTCGCGTTGCAGCGCAGCATCGACGCCCATGGGGTTGCCAAGGAACAAGACGGGTTCGCCACCGGTCCGGAACAACGTCCCGCCATGCGGCGTGGGCAGGAAGCCGGCGCCCCAGTTGGAGCTCCCGCCCGATGGGCCCTTGGAACCAGTCGAGAACACGACGTACGCGGGCAGGTCGCTGCCCTCGCTTCCGAGGCCGTAGGTGGTCCATGCCCCGAGCGATGGCCGCCCGAACTGCTGGGAGCCGGTGGACATGAAGATCTGTGCCGGGGCGTGGTTGAAGGCGTCCGTGTGCATCGACCTCACGATGCAAAGGTCGTCGGCCACGGTGGCGAGATGGGGGAGCAACTCGGACAGCTCGATGCCGGAGCGGCCGTGGCGCGCGAACTTGAACTTGGGCCCGAGCAGCGTGGAGCTGGGGTTGATGAAGGCGGCGCGGTACCCCTCCAGCAGGCTGGGCGGCGGGAGCTTGCCGTTCCACTTCGTCAGCTCCGGCTTGTGATCGAACAACTCAAGGTGACTGGGCGCGCCAGCCTGGAAGAGGAATATAACGCGCTTCGCACGGGGCGCGAAGTGGGGGGCGCGCGGCGCCAACGGGTTCGCGGCCGACACGCCGCCGGCCACGGCGGGCCTTCCGGCGACGGCGCGGTCCGCCATGAGATGGTGCAGGGCGAGCGTGCCAAGGCCCACGCCGCATTGCTGGAAGAACCAGCGCCGGGTCACAAGCTGGCGATGGAGCGCGGCCGCCTCCGCGGCGGGGGAGATGCGGTTCATGGGATCATTCGCGGGTGAGGGTTTCGTCGAGGTTCAGGAGCACGCGCGCGGCGGCGGTGTAGGCGGCGAGCTGGGCGGGGTTGGTGTCCGGGGGAAGGTTTGCCGGGAAGTCCTTGCCGCCGGTGGCGATCTCGCGGGCGCTGAGCCAGCCATCGGCGAGCCGCTGCTTCTGTCGCCGCATCAGGCTCTGCATGTCTGCCTTCTCCGACGCCGTCGGCGCCCGGCCCAGCACAAGCCGGAAGGCATGGGCGATGCGACGGTCGTCGTCGGGCCCGGCCTCGCGCAGGACGCGCAGGGCAAGGGCTTGGGCGGCCTCGACGAACAGGGTCTCGTTCAGCGTGGTGAGGGCCTGCAAGGGCGTGTTGGAACGGGAGCGGCGCACGCACGAGAAGTCGGCGTTGGGCACGTCGAAGTTCTGCAACGCCGGAAACGGGGTGGAACGGCGGCGGAAGGTGTAGAGGGCGCGCCGGTGACGATTGGTCCCCTTTTCCTCGACCCACTCGAACGGCCCGTAGCTCGCGGGGGGCTTGAAGAGGAAGTCGGGCGCCGGGGCAAAGAGCCCGGGGCCGCCGAGCGCGGGATTGAGGAGGCCGCTGCTGGCAAGCGCGATGTCTCGGACGATCTCGCCCTCCACGCGGAGGCGGGGGGCGCGCCCGAGATGCTGGTTGAGGGGATCGCGCTGCCACGACTCGGGAGACACGCGGCTCGATTGCCGGTAGGTGGCCGACGACACGATGAGGCGATGCAGCTCCTTCATGGACCAACCGCGGTCCATGAACTCGACGGCGAGCCAGTCGAGCAACGCCGGGTGGCTGGGCGCGGGCGCCTGGAGGCCAAGGTCCTCCGGCGTCTCCACCAGGCCGCGCCCAAAGTATTGCTGCCAGACCCGGTTCACCACCGCCCGCGCCGTCGTTGGCGAACGACGGTCCACCAGCCACCGTGCAAACGCCAAGCGCCCCGTTCCCCCGTCGGCACGCATCGGATGCAGGAACGCCGGCACGCCCGCCTCCACGGCCTTGCCTGGCTTCAGCCAGTCGCCGCGCCGCAGGATCGTCGTGACGCGCGGCTCGTCTCGCGGAG
>CAIYFP010000268.1 GCA_903925515.1 uncultured Verrucomicrobiota bacterium | reverse complement strand
CTCTAATCCTCTGCGTCTCTGCGGGCGGATCAACCTCATGCACCGGGAGACGCTCCTCCGTGGCTTCCCATGGCATCGGCCGCTGTGGGAGTGGGCTTGGCTCAAGAACGGCTTGCGCGGGGATCAGGGCCGTCCTTGCCGGATTGCCTCGTCATCCTCACCGTGGGCGCGTGAGAGAAGCCGCCCCCGGCGCAAGCCTGCAGGACCAGTACGACGACGCCATGTTCGATTACTCGACCGGCGCCTTCGATTCCGCGCTTCGCAAGCTTGCCGCCATCCTCGACGCCGACCCCCTCCACTTCGACGCGCAACTCGCCCTCGCCATGTGCTGGTACCGAAAGGGCAACTTCCCGTCTGCCATCGCGGAGGGACACAAGGCGGAACGTCTGCGCCCCAACGAACAGCTCGTCCACACCAACCTCTCCCTCTTCTACATGAAGTCCGGCGACAAGACGACCGCCGAGCACCACGGCCTCAAGGCCCGCATCGCCGGCTGGAAGCAGGACATGTCCGCCCCGCCCCCAGCCCATCCCTCGGATGTCCCCGAGCCCGAGCTTCAAATGGCCCAGCCCAAGCCAAAGTCCTTCAAGCTCCCGGAAAAATTCCCCGACATGCCATGGAAAAAACATGCCAAGGTCGGCTCCCCTCCCGCCCCGAACCCGACGCCGCCCGCGCCAGACATCACGACCCCGAAGCCCACCACCCCGAACATCCGATGAAGGTCGAACTCTTCTGCCTGTGCGACGCGGCCACCGAGGCCGCCGGCAAGCTCAACATCCTCGGGGCGTTTGATCGCGTCTGGACCCGCGAATCACCCGCGACGCTTGCTCATTGTGCCGTCGCGGCACGCGTCCGATTCTCACGCATCGAGGAAGGCACTCACCGCATCCGCATCAGCTTCTCCGACGAGGACGGTCATCCCGTCATCCCTCCGATGGAGTCCGGCATCGAACTTCGCTTTCCGCAAAACGAGCTGTCCGTCCCAATCAACCTCATCGTCATCCTACCCCAGCTCAAGCTTCCGAGGCTCGGCGACTACTCCATAGACCTCGCCCTCGACGCCAACCACGTTGCAAGCCTCCCGCTCCTGGTCCGCCAAGCCCCGTCCCTTCCCGGCTAGGCTTCCCCCGAGGCTCCCATGCGACCCGCATTCAACGCCGCCCTCGTCGCAAGCCTGCCGCCCGGGACCGGCAGGACCGTCGAGTTCCACGGCAAACGCTACGCCCTGTTCAACCGCAACGGCTCGTTTCACGCCATCGACGACGCCTGCCCCCACCGGGGCGCCTCCCTTGCCGAGGGGTGGTGCGACGGCGACAACGTCCTCTGTCCCCTCCACGGCTGGGCCTTCGACATCATCACCGGTGCCTGTTCCACCCGCCCCGACCGCCCCGTCCGGTCCTATCCCACCGAGGTACGAGACGGCTGCGTCTGGATCCTCATTCCACCGGCCTTGCCCGCCCCATGAACGTCCTCCACCTGAACACCCAGTTCGCCGCGCTCGGCGGCGTCGAGGCCGTCCTCCAATTCCATCATGAGGCCGATCACCTCCACGGGATGAGCTCCCGGTTCATCTCGCTCTGGGAACCCCATCACGAGGGATTTCCCCGTGCCCGCTTCCTTGATTTCGCTGCGTCCCTCCGGATCGCCCACGCCCGGCGTCTCATGGCCGATGCATGGCCCGGCTTCAGCCCAGACATCGCCCTTCATCATACCCCATGGGGCCAACCCTTCCTCCTTGACCTTGACCATGCCCCGCGTCGCGTCCTGATGCTTCATAGCGACGTGCCGGCGCTCCGGTCCCTTGCCGCCCGGCGCCTGCCCTTCATGGATGGCGCCATCGGCGTCAGTGACGTCCTTGTTAGCAAGGCCAAGGAGGCCGCCCCCGGGTGGAGCCCCGACCGCTTCCTGCGGATCGACTATCCCGTGCATCCCCCCGCATGGCTCGCGCAACGTCCGCGCCAACGCATCCCCTCCGAGCGTCGCGAGCTCGTCCTTGGCTTCGCCGGCCGCCTCGAGTCCGCCCAAAAACGAGTCGAACGTTTCATCGAGCTTTCCCAACGCCTCGCCACCCTCCCCATCCCATGGCGCATCGAGTTCCTTGGCGACGGATCCCACCGGCCCACGCTCGAGGCCGCCTTGCCCGACCGCCTGAGCCACCGCTTCCTCGGCCGCCTCTCCCATGACGCCTACTGGCGCGCCGTCGCCTCATGGGACGCCATCGTCTTCACCTCCGACTTCGAGGGCACGCCCATCGCCCTGATCGAGGCCGTCACGGCAGGCGTCGTGCCCTTCCACCCCAACCTCGGCTGCGGCGGCGACGACTACTCGCGCCTCATCGACCCCGGCCTCGTCTATACGCCGGGTGACATGGAAGCCCTCGCGAACTCCATTGCCGCCTTCGCATCATGGGAACCCGCACGCCATGCCCGTGCCGTGGAATCCGCCAAGGCCGTCGCCACCCGGCATGACGCACACCTTTACCTGCGGCGGATGGCCACATTCCTCTCCCACGTCGCCAGCCTCCCCTCCCCCACGGCTCGGCCGGCATCCCCACGCTGGTTTTTTCCCCTTGATCGCCTCCGCTTTTCCGACATCGAACGACTCTCCACCCTCGCAAAACGCGTCCGGTCCCTCAACCTGCGCGACCATGCCTGCGGCATCTTGCGGGCTGGAAGGCACGCCCCACGGAAAGGATGAGGAATTCTTTTGCGTGAAGTCGTGTCTCGCAAAGGGCCGGGGATTCTCCACGACGCGGGACACGAAAAGAGCTGCGATGGATCCGACGCGAGCCGGGCCGCCGAGCTTCGCCGGCGACACCAGCGGGAAATGGCCGTGACAACCATGCCATGGGCATGGCCGGGGAGCCCCATGCTCCCCGGGACTTCGCAGGCGCGAGGCCCGCGCGTGGATTGAGGCAGCCCATTCCCTCCCCCTGCCCGGGCGCCGGCCGCGACGCGGCCTATCCCAGCCGTGCCCGCAAGGCCCTCGTCGCCGCCTCCACGTCCGGACGCCGCAGCAATGCGGACACCACGCACACGCGCGTCGCGCCCGCCTCCAGCACGGAATCGAGCGTGGCGGGGTCAATCCCCCCGATCGCAAACCATGGCATCCGCGCGTTCGCCGACGCCCAGCGCACGTAGTCCAAAGTCACCGCCGGCCGGCCCGGCTTGGTGGGCGTGGCAAACACCGGGCCCGCCGCCACGTAGGCTGCCCCGGCTGACTCCGCCCGCCGGAACTGTTCCGGGGCATGGCTGCTCAATCCCAGCTCCGGGCCACCGGTTGAGCCCGGCAAGCCGTCCCGATGCACCCGGCCCGCGCCAAAGAAATCCTCCTGCCCAAGATGAACGCAGGAAACGCCGAGCTCGCATCCCAGCGACCAGTCGTCGTTCAGCACGAACCGCGCGCCGAATCGCGTGACCACCGGCAAGACCTCGTCCACGAGGCGATGCGTCCGGTCGCGCCCCCAGCCCTTGGCCCTTGCCTGCACGACGTCCGCCCCGCCCCCGCACAATGCCCGGGCCAGCTCGCCCGGCGCGCGGCCGTCGAGGTAAGCGGCGTCCACGAACGCATACAGCCGGCATTCCGCCCATGTCTTCATGCCATGAAAAAGCCCGGCCCGCTCCATGCGGGCCGGGCCTTGGTTTTCACCGGCCGTCAGGCCTTCACCTTCGTCCAGCGCGCGTTCCCGGCCGACGACTTCACGACGGCCTCGATGAAGGCCATCCCGCGCACGCCGTCCTCGATCTTGGGGAAGTCGTTCGCCGGGTCGTCCTTCGCCATGGCGCGGCCCTCCTCGCGGGCGCGGATCGCGTTGGCGAAGTTCTTGTAGATGTTGGCGAACGCCTCGAGGTAGCCCTCGGGGTGCGCCGGTGGCGTCCGGCCCGCACCCTTCGCGGCGTCGCTCAGGTATCCCTGCGCCGCGCGATAGACCTGCATGGGCTGGTCGCTCCACTTCACCAGCAGCGTGTTCGGCTCCCTCTGGTGCCACTCAAGGCCGCCCGTCTCGCCGTAAACGCGGATGTTCAGGTTGTTTTCCTCCCCCACGGAAATCTGCGAGCTGTGCAGCACGCCCTTCGCGCCGCCCTTGAACCGGAGCAGGACGTTGCCGTCGTCGTCCAGCTTGCGCCCCTTCACGAACGCCGTGATGTCCGCCGCCAGCTCGTCGATCTGCAAACCCGTGATGTACTCCGCGAGGTTCTCCGCGTGGGTCCCGATGTCCCCGATGCAGCCCGCCGCGCCCGAACGCTTGGGGTCCGTCCGCCATGAGGCCTGCTTTTGGCCGCTGGCCTCGATGCGGGTCGCCAGCCAGCCCTGCGGGTATTCGACCACCACCTTGCGGATTGTGCCCAGCTTGCCGGACTGCACGAGGTGCCGCGCCTCCTTCACCATCGGGTAGCCGGTGTAGTTGTGCGTCAGCCCGTACAGCAAGCCCGTCTTCTTCACCAGCTTCTGCAACGCCACCGCCTCCCGCAGGTCGAACGTCGCGGGCTTGTCGCTCAACACATGGAATCCCTTTTCCAGCGCCAGCTTCGCCGGCGGGAAATGGACGTGGTTCGGCGTCACGATCGCCACGAAGTCCATCCGCTCGCCCAACGGCAGCCGCGACTCCGCCGCCATCATCTCCTGGAAGCTCCCGTAGCATCGGTCGCCCGGCAGGAAGAGGTCCGCCCCGGATGCCTTCGACTTCTCCGGGTCCGACGAGAAGGCACCGCACACCAGCTCGACCTGCTGGTCGATTGCCGCCGCGATCCGATGCACCGCGCCGATGAATGCCCCGCGCCCGCCGCCGACCATGCCGTAACGAATTTTTCTGCTCATGAGATTGACGAAAGTCTCTATCGACACCTGCCCGGGGCGTCAATCGGGCGTCCGCTCACACCGAACTTTCCCGGGGAAACGCTTGCTCCGCCCCTGCCCCCACCCTTTACTTCGTCGCGCCAGGGTCCATGGGTCGGGGGCTTGCAAACCCCGCCAGGGCAGGAATGCAGCAACGGTAGCTTGATCCCCGATTGCCGTGGGTGCCCTGGCACTCCCCTTCCCTGCCCCCCGATATCCCCCTGCTGCTCGGCCTTCTCCAAGCGGCGCCCCCTTCCCACCCCGGGTCGATTCAGCCCGATGCTCCCTTCGGCGTGCCTCGGACCCTGTGACCGATCGCCGGGGCGAAGGCGTCGTTTCCATGTCCGACCGGGCGGGATGCGTTCTCCCTAAAAACAGCAGTGGAAGAGGGCTTCAAGGCAAGGAAATGGCCGTCTCATCAAGGCAAAGAGGCCCCGTGGGATCCATCCGAGACCTCACCCGGCGGAAACCTGGGAGAGCCGTCTCGGCCTTGGCGGGGTCATGTCCAGCGGCAAGATGCCCATGCCACTTTCCATGAAGGCCGAGGGAAAGTGGAAGCGGCATCCTTGCCGCCGCGTGAGGGCAGGCGACATCCAGCATGGGCCATGCCTTGGGATCCACCCAAATCCGCGCGTAAGGAGGAGGGAGGCTCGCGATCGCCAAGCGGGCAAGTTGCGGCAGGCTGCGTGCCGACACGCCGTCGTAGCGGATGGGCGACTGCGGCATGCGTGCGGGTGGCCACATCCCAAGTGACGTCGGCGTCCATCTGCCATGAAGCCGGAGACTTCCCAGCGAGTAGCCGGTGGTTGAGGAGCGAAGCAACGACACTACCGGGGACCCGAGCGAACGTGAACCCCGGCATCCCGGCAGGGATGCCAGCGCCGGGGGCGGGACTGGGCTGGCACCCCTCCCGGGTGCGACGGGTGGTGGGGATCGGTGACCGGTGGTATCGCTTCGCCCAACCACCGGCTACCTGCTGCGAAACCTTCGGTTTCGCGCAAGGGATCCCATGCGGTCCGTGATTCAGGGG
>CAIYFP010000267.1 GCA_903925515.1 uncultured Verrucomicrobiota bacterium | reverse complement strand
CGGTTTGGGCTGGTGCCGCTGACGTCGGCGCAGGACATGAACCGGGACGGGCTGGTGAACACGACGGACGTGCTGCTGGTGCGGTTGAACCAGACGACGACGGCGAACCGGGTGAGCGTGATTGCGCCGTAGTGGGAAGGGGGCGACTCGGTGCCTCGGCGAAGGAGGCGGGTGCTGCGGGGACCTCTAGGAAGCCAGCCTTCGCCCGATCACGCCGTCTCCGTCCGGTTGGCTACCCTGCCGTCGTCGATCCGGACCTGACGGTGGGCGCGCTCGGCGACGTGGGCATCATGGGTGGCGACGACGAGGGTGGTGCCCAGTTCCTCGCGGAGGCCAAGAAGCAGGTCCATGACGGCGGCGCCAGCGTGCGAGTCGAGGTTGCCGGTGGGTTCGTCCGCAAGGAGCAGGCGTGGCTGGTTCACGAGGGCGCGCGCGATGGCGACACGTTGCTGCTCGCCGCCGGACAACTGGGCAGGTCGATGGTGCATGCGTCCCTCCAGTCCCACGCGTCGGAGGAGGCTTTCGCCGCGTTCCTGCGCCTCCGCCGCCGAACGCCGGGCCATGCGCGCCGGCAACGCCACGTTCTCGGCCGCGGTCAGGTCCGCGAAGAGGTGGTAGGCCTGGAAGATGATCCCCACGTGACGATTCCGGAACCGCGCGAGGTCCGCCGTGCCCAGCGCATGGATGCCCATGCCGTCAAACAGGATGCGCCCGGAGTCCGGCCGGTCGAGGCCGCCCAGCAAATGCAGCAAGGTGCTCTTTCCCGCGCCGGACGCCCCCCGCAACGCCATGAACTCGCCATGGGCAATCGTGAGGTCGATCCCGCGCAGCACATCGAGTCGGCGCGGCCCGATCCTGTAGGACTTCCGGACGGCCTCGACGACGACAAGCGGGCTCGGGGCAGGGGACGGACTATTCATTTCGGAGTGCCTCCACTGGCCGCATCGACGCGGCGATCCACGACGGAACAACCCCCGCCATAAGGCACATGGCCAAGGACACCCCGCAGATCAGGGCCACGTCGGACGGCAACACCTCCGCGGGGATCTGCGAGAAGCTGTAGATGGACTGCGGGAACAGCTCGCGTCCGGTGAGGCGTCGCATCCACAGGAGGAAGTCGTTCCGGATCGCGACGCCGAGGGTCCCGAGGGCAAGGCCCGAGAGGACGCCAAGGAATCCAACAAGGGAGCTTTGGGCGAGGAACACGCCGACGACCTGCGAGGTCGTTGCGCCCATGGCCTTGAGGATTCCGATCTCGCGCGTCTTCCGGATGACGAAGGCGATCTGCGAGCAAATGATGCAAAAACCCGCCCCCAGCATCACCACGAACAGGATGACCAGCATCACGTCCTTCTCCACCTCGATCGCCCCAAGGAGGTCCCGGTTCTCGTCCATCCATGCGACGGACCGATGCTCCGGGCCGAGGGCATCCTCGACGGCACGCTGGAGCGCGCGCGTGTTGGCCACGGAGGAGTCGTGGAGCATCACGGTGACCCCGCTCACGTCGTCGCCCAGCGCGAAAAGGTCCTGCGCGTTCGCAAGGGATGTCACCACCACCTGGGCGTCGATCTGTTCGTACCCCACCTCGAAGAGGCCGCGCACCTCGAAGTCCTCCGCCGGCGAGAGCTCCCGTTGGCCCGTGTCCTTGCTTTTCAGCATCCGGCCCAGCGCATGCGTGGAATGCAAGGCCACGCGGTCGCCCACTCGCACGCCAAGCTGGTCGGCCAACGACGCTCCCATCAGCAGCCCTTGCCCGCGTAGGTCAAGCGACCCCGAGACCACCTTGTTGGTCAGCACGGAAACGCGCCCCTCCAACGCCGGGTCGATGCCTCGCACGATCGGTGCCGAGGACTGCGACGCCCGCTGCCTTGGGTCCGGCTGGGTCTGCATCAGGACCTGCCCCAGCACGAAGGGCGCGGCCCCGCGCACGCCGGGGACGGCTTGGGTCTTGCGCACGGCCTCCTCCCATTGAGCGAGCGGCCTCCCAGGCGTCCCCACCTTCAGGTGCGCGTTGAACCCGATGATCGTCCTCCTCAGCTCAAGATCGAACCCCGTCATCACCGCGATGACGATGATGAGAACCGAAACGCCCAACGCGACGCCCGCGACGCAGAGGAGCGTGATCACGGACACGAAGTTCCGCTTCGGTCGCAGATATCGTAGGGCAAGGCCCAGCTCGAACGGAAGACGCAGCACCCAGCCGAGGCTACCTGCCGCCGGCACCCCATGGCCAGCCGCGAACGGAAGCCCGCATCCGCGCGTAAGCCGCTCTTGAGGGCCCGGTTCTCGCCTCATGCGGCGCCGACGGGGGATTGAGAGGACTGGCCGCCTTGGGGTCTTGGCCTGGAAAAACCCAAGGCGCCTCCTGCACCGATTCCGAGATGCATGCAGCGGGGAATTCCCCGCGCCATGAAGCCATGCCGCGAAGGATGCAGTCCCGGGGATGCCCACCCCGGGGTTTCATGCCCATCTACCACGATGGCGTGTTGGCCCGCAGCCTGTCGCAACCCGCCCACATCGGGATTGCGAGCCTTCCAACTCCTCGCGAGAGGATTTGGGAGAAGCCTGTTCGGAGGCGTCGGACGGCCGCCGCGACCTGCCTCACGGCCCGCCGGGCGTGCCTCCTCGAACCGATGACGGCACCCATGCCGCCACCGTCCCATGCCCAAGTTCCGGCCTCGCCAACTGCAACGTGCTCCCGCCTCCGTCCGCCGACGTCGGCCATGGGGCCGCGTCGTCGTACTCCACGCGATCCACCTCCAGCCCAGTCGGATCCAGCAACCGGACCTCGTCGCCGCCGTTGTCCAGCCCGAACGGCATCTCCGCGATCGGCTCGACGCCGTTTGGATGCGCCAACTGGAACTTCGCGCGGTTCCGGCTCACCACGCGGTGCCCGCCCGCCGGGATCGTCATTTCCGGCAAGAACAATTCCTCCCCCGAACCCCCGTCCCGCAAAACCCATCCGCCGAGGTTCACCGGCGCGTTCCCCGGGTTGTGGATCTCGATCCAATCCCCGGCGTCGAGGTCGTCCGGCGCATGGTAGTTGATCTCGCTGATCCACAGGGTCACCGGCGGGGTCAACCCGGCCATGACGGGCTCGAAATGCGCCGTGAACGAGTTCGTCGCGCCGTTCGTCACCTTCCAGTCGATCCGCGGCGACGCACCCGTGCCCGTCGGCGTGGTCCATCGCACGAACCGATGGCCTGGTGCCGCGACGGGTCGCAGGGTTGTCGCGTAGTCCCCGAAGTAGATCCCCGACCATGGGCTTGCGTCCGTCGTGACCGTGTTTACGCGCACGCGCCCGCCCGACGGCGGCGCCGACCGGACCTCGATCGTGCCAAGCCCGCCCGTAAGCCCGAAGTGGGAGATGCATTGGCCGCGCAGCACCGGCGGTCGCGTCCGGCCGAAATCTACCAACCCCTCGACGTTCGCCTCCCATGCGGTCGTGGAGAGCGGCACCGGCTCCTTCTGGAAGGGGAGCCCATGGCCGCGCTTCACCAGCTCCGGCCAGCTCCAGCGTCCGAGGTGCGCCTCCATTTCCGGCCGGATTGCCGCCGCCATCTGCCGGATCGTCTGCTCGACCACCGGCTCGCGGAACCGCGTGTTCAGGAGGTCCGCGCAACGGCGGATGAACCGTTCCTTGAAACCCGGGTTCAGGAGCAGGCGCCGCAGCATCAACGTTCGCCCGCCCGCGTTCGGCCAGCCCGTGCTCGTCCCGCTGCCCGCCGTCGCGAACCGGAACATGTTCGAGTAGTCCGCGTAGTCCCGCGCCATGGCGGCCGGATACACGTTCGTGGGCCAGAGGTTGAACCCGTAGTCCTGGTCATAGACCAGCCACCGGAACCGCCCGCGTGGCGCGCGCGGGCGCCAGCACTTGATGTTCCCGATGTCGAAGTTCTGGAAGTAGATGACCGCGAGGTTGTAGTCGATGAAGTTGTCCACATCGAGCCAGGTGTCCGCCGCGTGCTGGTAGTTCGTCCCCGTGGCGAGGTTCCGCGTGTTGAGGAAGTCCCGCATGGCCGTGTACGCCGTCGCGCTTCCTGCATTCACCGTCCCGTAGCCCTCGATCAGGTCGATGGTCCCCTCCTTGAGCTCGTGGTGCGCCACCACGTGATGCCCCGTCAGCTTCTCCCGCAGGTTATGGATGCCCCAGTAATCGCCGTTCACATAGACCACCGCCGGACGATACCCCTGCGTGTCCAACCCCGTCCCAGCCAGCAACCGCTGCATCATCCCGTCGCGCATCAACGTGAAGTTCCCGCGCACGAAGTAGCTGCCCCATGAGGCCGTGGGCCCGAACGCGGTGATCGGCGGGCGCGGCATCGTCTGGTGCGTGCTCTGGTTGTCGTTGCCCGAGTTGCGAAGGACCAACGACTCGAAGCGGTCCATGCCGAGTCCCGGGAACACCTCGTGCTCGAACGTCCCCGAGCCGTACCTTCGCCTTGCAAACAACGCGTACGACTTTTGCGGGTACCCCCGCGAACCCCAGCCCCCGTAAACCTTCATCCCCGCGTGCTGGCGGAACCCGATCGTCCCGTTGGTCTCGAAGAACTCCACGTGCACCGCGGCCTCGCGGTCCATCCATGCGTGGGATGCAGGATAGGGAAAGTTCGCCAGAACCTGCCCCTGCGGCCCAAGCACCCCGCTTCCCATCCCCGTCAGGTAGCCGTCCCGGAAGCCGATGTTCGACGGCGACAACGCGATCGAAACCACCGGCAACCCATGCCCCGGGCCCACAAGATAGCTCCGCACCACCTCACGGCTCGTCCGCCCGGCCGCATCCACGGCCACGGCTCGCACCACCGTGCTGGTCCCCACTCGCAGCGGCCCGTTCCAGCGTGGCGAGGCCGAGGTCGCCGGGCTTCCGTCCGTCGTGAACGCAATCCCATGTCCGGCAACCGCAGGCGTAATCCCAAGGTCGATCGGCCCCGGACGGACACCGGCATCCAACGAGAACCGGGGCGGCTCCACCACGATCGCTGCCGTCGCGGGCCCGTTTGCGCGCCCGGGCGTCGTCTCCGCCTTCGGATACAGCCGCCACGTGTCCGAGCCATCGGGCACCCTTCCCACGGACTGGTCCGGACCCAACGGCGGCACGTCGAACCGTTCCACCTCGCGCCCATGACGATCCCTCAGCACCAAGGTCTCGCCGCCCGCCGACAATCCGAACCCCGTCACCAGCACCCCGGCCGGGACGGGCTCGGCCGATTCCGTCGCATGCACCAGCAGGTACGAGCCCGGCTGCATCGTGACCGGAGGAAAGCGCCATCGCGTTGGCATCGCCGGGTCATCGCTGAGCGCATGGCCTTCCAGCCCAATGGCCTCGTCGTGCGGGTTGTGCAGCTCGATCCAGTCCCATCGCCGGCCCGGCACCGCCTCGAAGGCGGTGTCATTGTCCGACATCACCTCGTTGATCACGGGTGCCGGCCCCACCGGCGGCAACGCCGTCGTCACCACCCGCACATAGCCCTCGGCCCATCCCCGCAATGGAACGGTGACCCGATAGATGCCCTCCGCCACCGCATCCACATCGGCGCCGTCCACGACGTCCCACGCACCGGGCAGCTCGAACTTTCCCATGCCTTCGACCCGAAAATCACCTGCCGACCCCAGCCCCGACTCCAGCTGGAACGTCAACCGGTCCCCCTGCACCCGCGCCGAGGCGGCGTCTAGCAATACGGGCGATTGCGCCATGGATTCCGCGCCGCGCCACGCGATCGCGCCGGCTGTTATCATCGCAACCGTCATCCCGCGCGCCCAAAAAGGAAACATCACGTTGAGCCTGCGCTTTCGGCGTTTGCCCGTCGATTCCCATTCGCGTGAACACATGTCCACCCCTTGGCTGAGAATGCCCCGGGGCAAGGCGTGAGGACGGAGCCTACCCGCAGCGGTCTGGGACGGACGAACCACGAAGCCCCGGGGCCTTCATGGAGCCACCCGAAGGGCCGCGGCCCTTCTCGCGTCCCACGTCGTGGCTCGCTCCTCACAGACCTCGGCGGGTCTGCTCGTCACTCGCGCCTCGTGGGACACGAGATGCCCCCGCCCCAACGTGCCAACGAGGTGCCGACGCCGACGCGGAATGCACCGAAAACCAACGGTCTGAAATGCACGTGGGAAGGGAGAACTGAGGGGCGCCGTCGGGAGGTCGTACCAGTCCCGTTTGAATGCCTGATGGTGCCTCACCTGCGCACTCAGGCTGGGTGTCAGAAGAAGGAAGAAGGACTGGCGTCGATGGAACAAGCGGATGGACCGAAGGCACCCACGACCCGTGCATTTCAAGCCGGCAGGAACCATGGGATTTCGGATCGGCGCTGACAATTAGCCGAACCCAATTGGCCATGGTGAGTGGAAGGCGCACGACGGATCACGCGCGGGATCCCTCTTGGTCCCATTCCGCACAGCGTGTGGTATCCCATGTTGCCAGGTGGCGTGATGACTTCGTCTGGCCGACAGGGGGCGGTTGTACGTTGGGCTGCGCCATGCGCTCTGACGCATGAGTCATCCATGGCGCAAGCGCCACCATTCCCATGTGCAGAATCCTTGCAGGCCTATCTGCACTGGGGACGCATTCCCTGCATCTGCCGATCTAACTTGCTGCATGGCTTCCGTCGCTTGTGGGGGCCCTTCGCGAACCGCAAGGTTGCCTCCATGCCCACATGGCGCTGCCGCAAAAGTTCCACATGCTTGTAGCAAGAACGGCCATGACGTTCGAGAGCTCAGGCGAAAGCCCGAGCCGTGCATGGATTGCCTGCACTCCCAGGTTGCCTAATACGACGCCTGCCATGCAAACCATGTGAAACCTGCCCAGCCGCATCCATATTCCAGGGTTGGATCCGCATGATGCCGAGAAGGTAATCCCCTCATGCCACAGGAAATTGTTCAGCAACGCGACTTCCGAGGAAACGAGCTTGGCCGGCATGATGCCAAGGGCTAAGCCGCGGGTAAGAATCGCAAGCACCATCGTGTCCACGAGCAATCCCGAGAGCCCGACGAGACAGAAGGCAACGTATTGGCGGCCAATCGTTCGCAGGCCTGTATTCGGCGGCATGAAGATTCGGAGGTCTCGAACACGATCGTGTCGTTTCTCGCCAATGGCAGGTGACTCGCGGCGAGGGATTTTCATGTCCAACGAGTCGTGAACCGTGGCCGGCGTCCTGGTGGCATGCGATTGAAGCCAACGATTGCCATCGCTGCCCGGCGATCCTCTATTGTCGTCCCAGGTTGAAGGTCATCGCGAAGGGTTGCGCCGTGGGCTCGATTCGGCACGACCTTTCGCGAATGCCATGGTTGCTGGGCCTTTGTGCGACCTGCGGTGACTGTGGCGAACACTCCACGCATTCGGAGTGACCTCATCCCCGTCCCACTGCATGCCCAGCATTCCATTGTTGCTTGTGTCCGGCCGTTCCTCGATCGCCGTGATGGCCTGGGCCGGTGACAGATGATGGCGAGACGAGATCTTGGGATTTGTCCCCGCGGTCGGTGATTCCATGCCGGAGCCCGGAAGCAGGTTGTTGATGCTGTCCAGATTCGTGGCGTCCCAGGGTTCAGGAGGTTTGCGCCGCCTTCGGATCGACATGTTCAGGGCGAAATGCCCGGCAGGTATCGGGACCATGGGCCTCACTTGGCCTACGACGAGCCGGCATGGTCCGGACCCAACACGCAGGGCTAGCCTTCAGCCCATGTTCGGCCAAGGGGAATGTCATGGTCATCAGCATTTGTACAACAAGGTGCAGCATGATCGGACGCGTGGCGGCCCACCGTCACTCCGCACCGCCAAACAAGGGATAAGCTCCGTCTTGGGGACGCCTTGCTTCTTGCCCTGGCCAACGCGGGCAGGCGCAGCCCAGAAATCATCGCGACGACAACGATCACTGCCCATGAACTCAACGGGGTGAATGCTGGTTCGGCATGGAGTGCGCAAGTGGACCTTGGCGATTCTTGTTTGGGTACGATCGCCCCCGTGGATGGGAGGCCAATGTGGATCGTTATGCTTGGTCTATGGTGGCAAGCAGGATCAACGCCTTAGCCGGAACGATGCATTGGGATCGGTCGTGCTTGCGGGATCGTCTTTCGCAAGCGCATCGTCCTGGCTTGGGGCTGGTAAGTCCGGGCTGGATAAGCATGGCGCATGTATAGGTTGCCCTTACCGCCTAGGGCTCATCCATCCCAAAGACAAGAGGAGTTTTCTTTGCGTCACCTTGTGTCAGCAAGGCATGCGAGGCTCGTCGAGATGACCCCGCTCATCGTGGCCTGCGGCGTGGAGTCTGTTCATCTTGGGCGTGGAATCCGAGGGTCGTAAGGAAAGACACGCAGCGCGGTTCGTGCCGAGGGCCCAATTTCAGGGAGGCGCCGGAAACTTCCTCTATTCCAAGCTGGGCGCCGTTCTCGCTGAAGCGGCCCATGACGTCCGACAGGAGCCTGGGCCGGGACGATGCCATTGGGAGGGAGGTGATTGCGAAGCCGATGCTTCCGCAAGCCGAGGCGTCAGCGAGGCGCGGGCCAGTACCATGCCCGTGACGACGGAGGGCCGAGGGATTTGCGGAAGCAGATCAAGCGAGCACGACCGATCCCCTTGAGTTGCCCGGGCCAACGCGCCGAGGGGGACGCCCGCATCGGCGGCGGCATTGCACGCATCTTGGACCCGAGCCATCGCACCTGCCGCGACCCGTTCCCGAAGGCCCGGCTCATGCCTTCCATGATCCGCAAGGGCGACTGCAACGATGACGCCGCCGTGGAAGCCTTCTGGTCCACCCTCAAGCATGAGCCGGTGTACCGAGCCGACTTCCCCATCCACAACAAGGCCAGCCTCCTGATCTTCGACTCCACCGCCCGATTCCATGCCGCCCTCCGTCTCCCCCGTTCCATCGGCTACCTTTCCCCTGCCAAGTTCGGGGCCGCATTCTAACGCCAAGAACCGCCTTGATTGCTGTCCGCTTTGTCGGGGCAAGTCCTGCCCGCGTGTAACCGCCCGCGCTTGGATGGGGTCTCCGTGGACAAGTTCATCTGCTATTCTCCATGAAATCCCTGTTCCTCCCCATCGCCCTCGCCAGCTTCGCGGTTTCGGTCCTTGCCGACGCCAAGGACGACATCAAGGCCGCCGCCAAGAAGGTCACCGACGCCCCCGGCTACACATGGACCGTTACCACGGAGATCGAGAACTCCCAGTGGACCCCAGCCACCGTCACCGGCAAGGCCCTTAAGGGCGGCCCTGCCGTCATCACCTCCGAGCGCGAGGGCCAAGTCACCACCGCAGTCGTCCATGGCGACAAGGGCGTCGTGAAGACCGATGACGGATGGAAAACCGCCGAGGAACTCCGCAATGCCGCCTCCGGCGGCAGACGCGGCGGCGGCGCCATGCTCCTGCGTTCCCGTCCCCCGGCCGACGAGGCCGCCCGCATCGCCGACAAGACCCGGGAACTCAAGTCGGCGGATGGCATCGTGTCCGGGGACCTGACCGACGAGGGCGCCAAGGAATTGGCCACGCTCGGCCGCGGTCGCCAAGGCGGGCAAGGGCCCGAAGCGCGAAACGCCAAGGGCTCCATCAAGTACTGGGTCAAGGACGGCCAACTCGCCAAGATGCAGCTCAAGGTCTCCGCCACCCTCACCGTCAACGGCGAGGACCGGGACATGGCCCGCACCACCACCTACGAGATCAAGGACGTCGGCTCCACCACCGTCTCCGTTCCGGACGACGCCAAGAAGGCCCTCGGTCTCTAACGCGTCCGGTTCCTTCTTCCCCTTCTTCCGCCGCTCGCCGCCGTCGCCCGAAAGCCGCGGCGTCGATCCATTTGCAACGTTGCATCCCGCCACGGCGGCGAAGTGCCTCCTACGTGCCGCCCGCAGGACGCAGCACGTACACGGACGGAAAATTCGTCCGCCATGAACGGTCATCCATCCCGTACCCGGTGAACCATTCGCGGCCCTCGTAACGGAACGCCGCATGGTCCGGGCTGTGCAGGCTTTCCGGGATGACCCGATGCACCAGCACCGCTGTCCGCACCGAGGCCGCCCCTCGTGCCCGACACAATGCGGTCAACTCCGCAAGCGTCCGCCCCGAGTCGCAGATGTCGTCCACCACGAGCACCTCCCGTCCGGCCATGTCCATGTCCATGCCCTCCACCCTCAGCTCCCGGGACATCTGCCCGTTCACCCCGGTCTCGTAGCCCCGGCACCTGCAATACGCGGCCTCGACTGACACCGGGATCGCCTTCAGCAGGTCCGAAAAGAAGAACACCGCCCCCCGGAGCACGCAGAGGGCGAGCACCTGCCGGCCGTCGCGCCCAAGCACTCCCTGCGCCCATGGCGTCAGCTCGGCCGCCACGGACTCCACCCCCGCGCGAACCGATGCCGCGTCGAAGACCTCGCTGTAATGCTCAGGCACTTCCCGTTTCATTCATGTCCTCCCTTCTTGAAATCCCGTACAACCCGCCGTCCAGCCCCTTCCCCGGCCAGTTCAACTGGTCGATTCCAAGGTCCTCGACCATGCCCATCAACACGGGGTTTACCAGCAGCTCCGCCGCCAACGGGGCCAGCTCGAACGAAGTCGGCAACGGCACCCGCCTCGCAGGAATGCCCGCCCCCGCCAACGTCGAGGTGGCCACCGCCGCCAGGGCATCGTCCCCGAAAACCCAAACCGGCGAAGGCTTCGACACCAATTGCTGCAACACCCCGTGCGCCAGCCCAAGCAGGTCCACCACGCGCGGCCCGGGCCAATACAACCCTTCCACGAACTTGGCCACCACGTTCTGCACGCAGCCACCCAGCGCCTCGGACGTTGCCAACACGAAGCCCGCCCGGTGCGCGT